>JBFYYA010000143.1:0-12472 GCA_041310245.1 Syntrophaceae bacterium
GCCATGACCTCCGAATCGATAAGATTCTTCGGACAGCCCAGGCTGATAAAATGTACACTTTGCGGTTTTTCTTTTTTCAACGGGGAAGCTTCCGGACAAGAACTTTTCTTGGTTTGGCTCCGTCGGAGGGACCGACGATGCCTTCGCGCTCCATCTGCTCGATGATGCGCGCCGCGCGGTTATAGCCGATTTTCATGTAGCGCTGAACCAGGGAAATGGACGCCTGACCCAGCTCACTGACTAGAGCCACCGCCTCGTCATATTTTGCATCATCGTCATCTTCGTGCTGAGATTGAGCCGCGGCTGTCTGGAAATCATCAATGGATGAATCGTAAGAAGGCTGCGCCTGCATTTTGATAAAATCGACAATGCGCGAAATTTCTTTATCAGAAACGTAAGCGCCGTGAATGCGCGAAAGCTTGGAAGTGCCGGGCGGAATAAACAGCATGTCGCCCGCGCCCAGCAGTTTTTCCGCGCCCTGCTGGTCGATAATCGTGCGCGAATCTACTTTGGAGGACACCTGAAAAGAAATGCGGGTGGGAAAATTCGCCTTAATCAAGCCGGTGATGACATCCACTGACGGACGCTGCGTGGCGAGAATCAAATGAATGCCTGCCGCGCGCGCCATCTGTGCCAGACGGGTTAAAGACTCTTCCACGTCACGCGGCGCGACCATCATCAAATCGGCCAGCTCATCTATCACAACTACTATGTAGGGCAGTTTCACATGATTAATCGGCGGTTTTTTTTCGTCACCGTTATCAATTAAATCTTTTGCCATTTCGGGATTATGCCACGAATCAGACTGCTGCTCGTCAACAGCCTGCTGAAAAGCTTTGCTTTTCGCGCCTTTTGCAAGCAAAGTGTTATAAAAATCAATGCTTTTCGCGCCCACATCGCTGATTACCCGATAGCGCCTTTCCACTTCTTCCACTGTCCAGCGCAACACCTGAGACGCTTTTTTGGGATCGACCACGACAGGATGAATCAGATGCGGAATGCCGCCGTAGGAAGAAAGCTCGAGTCTCTTCGGGTCAATCATCAGGAATTTAACATCGTCCGGGCGCGCTTTAAACAAAATACTGCAGATCATCGCGTTTAGGGCGACACTTTTTCCGGAACCGGTTGTGCCGGCAATCAGTAGATGCGGCATTCTGGCCAAATCGGCAATTACCGGTGTGCCCACAAAATTTACGCCCAAAGCGATAGGCAGCTTGGATGATGATTCCTGAAAGTCATCATTATCCAGAACGTCTTTGAGGAAAACATGCTCGCGTTTGAGATTGGGAATTTCGATCCCGATTACCGATTTGCCGGGAATAGGCGCGATGATGCGGATGCTGGGCGCCATCAGCGCCAGCGCCAGGTCATCAGCCAGATTGGTGATACGATTTATTTTAACGCCCGGAGCCGGCTCCAGTTCATACATGGTGATGACAGGGCCGGGGATAACTTCCGTAACGCGCGCCATGACGCCAAAATCAGAAAGCTTTTTTTCCAGGATACGCGAATTGGTAATCAGGTTATCTCTTTTTACGCGTGTGTCTTTATGCTGCGACTCTTCCAGCAGAGTAATGGGGGGAAGTTCGTATTTGCCGTCACCAATGGTGCGGGTGAAATTAAAATGCACCTGCTCAATTTTCTTAGGCTTGGCTTTCTTAAAAGCCGGGGCGGGTTTATCGATAACCGGCGGGGTTTTTATTTCTCTTTTGAAACGGTTGAAAACAAAGCTGAAAAATTGCACGACGCGTTCTTTAATCAGAGAAAAGATATTCAGCGATGACTGGAAAAAACGCTCGGTTAAGGAGACCAGTGAAAATTCAACAAGCAAAATCAGCGTTATCAGGAAAAGAAGAATAAGGACGACATAGGTGCCGACAATGTTGAAAAAATACAGAAGGATTTTAACAATTAATGAGCCGATCAGGCCGCCTGCCTGCAATGGTTCGCCGCGGATAGTCACGCCGCTGTTAAAAATGAGCGAAAGCAGACCGGCAACCGTAAAAACAAAAACGATGAAACCAAAAACGCGGCTTTTTTTTACAATGAAGGCGGGTCTTAAAAAGTATTTTAAAGAGAACAACAAAAAAAGCAACGGCAATAAAAACGAACTGAATCCCAGAAGTCGTATTAACGAATCTGCGGTATAAGAGCCGATATAACCCATGTAGTTTTTCGTGGGAGTATCTTCGGGAACAAAGCGCGTGAACGATGGGTCTTCCGGATGATAGGAAACCAGACAAAACAAAAATATTATAGCCAGGGCGAAAAAAATCAGCCCCTTGATTTCCTGATTTCTTTTATTTGTTTTCGCTTTTTCTTCCATTTTGTCCGCGTAGAGAAATTAATTTTTTTGCGGGTGTAATTATTTCAGAAAAAAGAAGATTTGACAAGTAGCGTAAAAGTGGCGAAAGCCCAGCAGTAGTAGGCAAAATATTTTAGCCGCGCCTCGCGGATAATTAGAAAAAATAATTTGAGCGACAAAAAACCAGCCACGGCGGCGGCGCAGAAACCAGCAACATAGGGAAATATTTCTGCCGACGATATCTGCCTCAAGTAGGATGATTCTAAAATAACAGCGCCGCAAATAGCCGGGACCGAAAGCAGAAAAGAGAAACGCGCCGCGGTGGTTCTGTTTATGCCGCGGAAAATCCCCATAGTAATAGTGGCGCCTGAGCGGGAAATTCCCGGCAGAAGAGCGACGCTTTGAGCCAGTCCGATCAAAATGCTGTCGGTAATGTTCATGTCTTTTTCTGAGCGTTCGGCAATTTTTATTTTATCGGAAAAGAAAAGCAAAAAGCCGGTAACGATCAGAAACAAAGCCGCTGCCCGGGCGGATTCAAACGTGGCATGAATTTTTTCCTGAAAAATGAGTCCGAAAATAACAACAGGTATGGTGCCTATAATAATGAGCAAAAGGAGCCTGCGTGAAGCGGCAAAGTCATTTTCAGGGGAGGTATTCGCCATATTTTGGGGCAATACGGACTTTATAATATTGAGAATTTCGTTGCGGAAATAAATGATTACGGCGAAAAGCGTTCCCAGATGTAGCACTACGTCAAAAGCCACGCCCGGCTGTCGAAAATCGGGGAAGAAGCTCTGCAGAATGACAAGGTGAGCGGAACTGCTCACGGGAAATAACTCGGTCAAACCCTGAACAATTCCTAAAAGTACCGCGGTAGAAAGGTTCAAGAGACGTCCTTTTCCGTATCAATAATGCCGGCGGTATCAGCGTCCCGCCATTCGTCATAATTTTTGATGATTATATTTCTGACTTTTTCGATAAGCGCCTGTCTGTCTTCAACGCCGTATTTCTTTACATCAATAGGTTTATCGATAATTAATTTTACTCTGCCGGGGCGCACCCTGAGAGATCTTTTGGGCATAATCTGGCTGCTGCCGATGATGGTAACGGGAATAATGGGCGCGCCTGATTTAATGGCCAGATAGAAAGCGCCATGTTTGAATGCTTTTATTTCGCCATCACGGCTTCTTGTTCCTTCCGGAAATGTCATGATTGATTTTCCGTTACGGATGCGCAAAGCGGCTTCGTCCATGCTTTGCATGGCGTTTTCTCTGTTTTGCCGGTCGATGGAAATGTAGCCCGCGCCTTTCATCGCCGCGCCGAACACGGGAATGTTAAAAAGATCTTTTTTAACCAGCCAGCGGAATTGGCCGGGGATATATGCCAGAATAATTAATATATCGAAATCACTTTGATGATTGGCCATAAAGACATGCGGTTTTGCTCTGTCCAGATTTTCTTTGCCGATTACTTCCGTTTTTGTGTTACAAATTAAAAGCAGTATTTTTCCCCAGATATTGGCTATTTTGTGGACTCTATCATCCGAGTTGGGGAAAAGGGAAAAGACGACGGCGCATAAAGACATAAAAGCCGTAATGACGACACCCAGTGTGACTAAAAGCGCTGAACGAATCATATAATCATTCCTTATTAAGATGTAATTTTTTACTTGATTATGCTGTTCAAGTCAATACTGTTTATTTACGATGATTATTCAGAATACGGCTCGCGATTCCGGCAAGCGGTAAATTTATTACAACGATTAATTTCTATTTTTTAAGAAAAGCGATAATATCTAAAATATCCGGTAATTCTTTCAGTGGATAAACTTTAACAAATATGGCTTTTTTGCTTTCATCTATTATAACGTTGGCGCGTTCGGAAAAACCAAGGCGGTCAATAAAAAGCCCCAGTCGAGAAGCGATTCCTCCATGCGGCCAGAAATCAGCCAGTAAATCCGTTTTTAAAATACCCAGATTTTCCGCCCATGCTTTTTTGCAGGGCACGGAATCAACTGAAATGCCAAGTGGAATCGTATTTAGGCTTTGGAATATATCAAAATTACTTTCCAATGACTGCATCTGCCGGGAGCATATATCTGTCCATGCCAGAGGGTGAAAAGAAAGTAGCAGTTTTTTTCCCGTTAAAAGACTGGTATCAACTAAAGCTTCTTTTTGGTTTTTTAGAACAAAATCAAAATAATTATCTCCAACTTCTATTCTTTTCATAAAGATTCCCTTGTTGTTTTTGAGTATTCTTAATCAGTAAGCTTGCTGTAATCCGTATAGCCTTCGGGCCCTGTTGTGTAAAATGTTGATTCATCCCAAAGAGTCCACTCGGCGTTTTTCGCGATACGCTCGACGAGATCAGGGTTGGAAATGTAAGGTTTTCCGAAGGAAACCGCGTCGGCATAGCCTTCGATAATTACCCGATTACCGCTTTCGCTGCGGAATCCGGAATTAATAATCATGGTTCCCTGATATATGGTGCTGAAGTGCTTGGCAATTTCTTTAACCGCGTAAGGGATGCTGTCCACGGACATGTATGGTTCCGTAAAATGAACGTAGGCCAGATTGGAGTAACCATTCATGCGTTTCGCGACATATTCAAACGTGGGAATCGTTTCCCTGTCGATAACTATGCCGAAAAAACTATGGAAAGAAGGATTGAACCGCACGCCAACTCTTTCAAAACCGATGGCGGAACCGATGGCGGCCAGTGTTTCGAAAAAGAAACGCGCTTTGTTTTCGTCGGAGCCGCCGTATTCATCGGCGCGGGTATTGGAGCAGTTCGTAAAAAACTGGTGAAAAAGATAACCGTTAGCGGCATGGATTTCCACACCGTCAAAACCGGCTTTAATGGCGTTTTCGGCGGCTTTGGCAAAATCAAGAGTGATATCATGAATTTCAGCTGTAGTCAGAGCGCGCGGGGTGACAGTTTCTTTAAAGCCTTCATAGGTAAAGACGGAATCATTAGGATTTATGGCTGACGGCGCCACGGGAATATCGCCATCCAGAAAATCGGGATGAGAGATACGCCCCGGATGCCACAGCTGGCAGAAAATGCGGCCGTTATTTTTATGCACGGCTTCAGTAACCAGTTTCCAGCCGTCAATTTGTTTTTTACTGTAAATGCAGGGAACGTTAATACAGCCTATGGCTTGAGGTGATACGGGCGAGCCTTCCGAAATGATGAGGCCGGCGGAAGCGCGCTGGGCGTAATATTCCGCCATTAATTCGGTTGCTGCTTTGGCTTCATTATCCGCGCGGCAACGGGTCAAGGGGGCCATGAATGTCCGATTGGACAATTCATATTTCCCCAATTTAATTGGCTTTAAAAGCGCGTTAACTTTCATTTTTGTTTATCCCGCAAAGTTGGCTTAAGTATAAAGGTGATACCTTCTCTGTGTCAAGGCTATAAAAACATAAAGGAATTGCTAAAAGCAGCGAGATATCATTAAAAGAAATTAATCTAATCTATGGACATCAGTGATTGCCAGCGTTCCCATTCCGTGGCATGCGGTAGTTTCTTCTTTTGCAGAAGTTTTATTATCGGTTCTTCGTTGAAGCGCAGGTAAGGATTTATTTTTCTTTCATCTGCCATTGTCGAATATACGCAATCAGGGTCATATGAATTCCAGAATTTGTCGATATCCTTGTTATTTGGCTCTAAGTGCCTGGCAAAAGCCAGTGAGTCGCGCACGTAATCGTGTCCGGCAAAGATTAAGGTTTTATCCGGCAAAGTCATCAGGTGCTTGATGGAAAGATAAAAACTTTTTAAATCCCCGGTAAAGCAATTGCCGATAGTCGCGTTGAATAACGTGTCTCCGGAGATTAAAGCGCTTCCCGTATAAAAGCAGACTGAATCATTGGTATGTCCGGGGGTGCGGTAAACGGTTATCTCTTCACCTTCCATGGAGATTATTTTATTATCTGCTAGATCAGCGAAGGTTAAAACCTTTGCGCCGGTGGCTTTCGCGAGGTTAGCATTGCCGCCTGTATGGTCAAAATGCTGGTGCGTGTTGGCAATAAGAGATAGAGAAAGTTTATTTTTCTCTAAAAAGGCAAGAATTTCCTGCCAGGCAACCCCATCGATAGCCACAGCCTGTGTTTCTTTGAAAATCAGATATGCAAGATTATCGCCGGCGCGAAATTGTTCAATATTAAGCATGGATACTATCATAAATAATTTTCGGGAAAATAACCAGCTAACAATAAAAAACAGAAAATATTTCTTACGTTTTTTTTGCAGAAAACAGCGCCGATTACGATTATAAACGATGATTTAGTGAGGCTGATTTTTATGGCCAAAGTTTAGGGGCAAATATGTGGGCAGTCAATAAAACCCGATGTAAAGTCAACGGAAAAACATTTGACAAATTAAAGCCTTAGTAATAGGATTACGCCGCTTTTCAGGTATTTTGGCGCCCAGAGCGCTTTTTTAGTTTATATAGCTGATTATTTTAGGAGTTTTCCCGCGTGCATAAACTTTTAACAAAAAGACGGGCAATGGAAATTATTTCCGCTTTTCCCAGGGCTGGTGTTTTAGTAATCGGAGATATAATGCTGGATCACTTCATATGGGGCAAGGTTTCCCGTATATCCCCTGAAGCTCCCGTTCCCGTGGTTGATGTGCAAAAAGACAGTGTCATGCTGGGCGGCTGCGCCAATGTTCTCAATGGTATTGACACTATGGGCGGCAGAGTTTATGTCGCCGGTGTTATTGGCGCCGACAATATTGGGAAGAGCATTCTAAGCGAACTTTACGCGAAAAAAATCAATACACGCGGAATTATTGTAGATAAAAAAAGGCCAACAACTCTGAAAACCAGAATCGTCGCTCATGGGCAGCAGGTTGTGCGTTTTGACAAAGAAAGCAAAAAAGCAATTTCTCCGGCGGAGACTAAAAAAATTCTGCAATATGTCGAATCCATACGCGGCAAAATCGGAACCATCGTTGTTTCGGATTACAGCAAAGGAGTTGTTTCCAAAAAGCTTATCGAGGGAATAAAAGATATAGTCAAAAATTCGGGCATCCTGATTTGCGTTGACCCTAAATACAATGATTTTTCCGCCTATGAAGGAGCGCATGTAATAACTCCCAATCACCATGAAGCGCAAAAAGCCGCGGGCATGGAGATAACCAACGGAAATGATCTGGAGCGTTTAAGCGAAAACATCTTAAAAAAACATGATTTTCAGGCAATGCTCGTAACTCGCGGCGAAGAGGGGATGAGTCTTTTTGAAAACGGCCGTCAAATCGTTCATACATATTTTGCCGCGCAGGCCAAAGAGGTTTATGATGTCACCGGCGCGGGAGACACGGTGATTGGCGTGCTCGCTCTTAGCCTGGCCGCGAAAGCAAATCTAAAAGAAGCCACATGCTTGGCCAATGTGGCCGCGGGCATTGTAGTGGGAAAAATCGGCACATCAACCGTTTCGCGCGAAGAATTGATAAAAGCGCTATGAGCAAACCGACTCCGGCCCCGCCGGTTAAATTATTTTTCAGCGTTCTGGCAAAAGAAGCTGAACTTATAAACGAAACAATAAGCGCGCTGTCGCGTCATTATGGACAGCCGGACTACGTAAGCGCGATGATGCCTTTTGATTATACGGATTATTATAGTACCGAGATGGGTGAAAATCTTTCTCGCCGCTTTTTGACTATGGAAAAATTAATCAAAGCGGAGACGCTGCCGGATATAAAGTTGACGACGAATAAACTTGAAGACAAACTACTTAAGGATAAAAAACGCCAGATTAATATTGATCCGGGTTATCTTTCGGCGTCCCATCTGATTTTAGCAACAGGGAAAGGTTACTCGCACCGTCCTTATTTGCGCGAGGGCATTTACGCTGATTTGACATTGATTTTTCAGGGCGGCAAATATTTTTCTTTGCCCTGGACTTATCCTGATTATAGCGCGGAAAAACAAAAGGAGATGCTCTCCAGAATCAGAGAAAAATATTTATTGCAGTTAAAAACACAGCATTGAATTTCAGAAAAGAAGAAGGTGCTAAATGATAAAAAGCATGACCGGTTATGGAAGATCGGAAACGGTTTGTGAAGGTCAAAAAATAACCGTGGAAATGAAATCTGTAAATCACAGATTTCTCGAATTATCCATGCGCCTTCCTTCTGTGCTCTTCCAGCTGGAAACGGAATTGAAAAAGAAAATCTCGGAAAAATGCAAACGCGGACGCATAGAAATAAATGTCAGGATAGAAGGTGAAAACGCGGATAACTCGAAAATTAATTATAACACGGATACGGCCCGCGGCTATTTTGATATTTTAAGCAAAATCAAAGAGGAGTTCAATCTGTCTGACGAAATATCGCTTAGAACACTGACATCTTTTCGTGATATTTTTACCACTCCGGCGGAAACGCAGTTGAGTCCGGAGCTAATCAACGCGGTAAATAGTGGATTGCTCGAAGCTGTCACCATGATGATAAAAATGCGTCAGGATGAAGGCGCTGTACTGTATCAGGACATGCAGGAGCGGCTGGGGGTAATTAAAGAAATAGTCGCCACGATTAAAGCGCGCGCGCCGCAGGTTGTTGTGGAATACCAGAAACGCTTAGCGGATAGAATCAAAGAACTCGCGGCCGGATACACTCTGGACGACGCCCGTTTGGCGCAGGAGGTAGCCATAATGGCAGAGCGGTCAGATATCACGGAAGAAATCGTTCGCCTGCAAAGTCATATCGGGCAGTTCGACGTTTTATTGCAAAGCGACGAAGCTGAAGGTAAAAAAATTGATTTTCTCCTGCAGGAAATGAACCGTGAAATTAATACCATCGGTTCGAAAAGCAATGATTTGGAAATTGCGCGTCAGGTAATTGAAGCGAAAAGTGAAATGAATAAGGTGCGTGAACAGGCGCAAAATATAGAGTGATTTTATGAAGCAGGGATTATTTCTGGTTGTTTCCGCCCCGTCGGGCGCGGGGAAGAGCAGCATTTGTCAAAAAATGCTTGAGCTTTGCCCGCAGTTAAATTTTTCCATTTCCTATACTACGCGCTCACCTCGGCCGGGGGAAAAAGACGGGAAAGATTATTATTTCGTTTCGCGAGAAAAATTTCTTCGCCGGGTTGGGCGAGGTGAATTTGTCGAGTGGGTGGAAAATTTCGGTAATTTATACGGAACTTCTCGAAAAACAATGGAAAAACACCTTGCAAAAGGCAAAGACCTGTTACTGGATGTGGAGCCGAGAGGAGCAAAAAAAATCAAAAAAGTATTCAAAAAGGGGATTTTCGTTTTTATTCTTCCTCCGTCACGCGCCGATCTTGTGAAACGATTAAAAAGACGCGGACATGAAAGCAAAGAAGTGATTAAAACCCGCCTTGCCCAGGCGGAGAGTGAATTAAGAGAAATTTCATGGTATGATTACGTAATATTCAACAAAGATTTGGATAAGGCAGTGGAGCAGCTGAAAGCTATTTACATTGCTGAAAAATGCAGAAAAGAAATTTTGGCAAAAGAAATTGAAACATTTATGAAGTAATAATTATTTTAGGGAGGCAGTTTTAAATGGCAAGAATTACGGTAGAAGATTCATTGAAAGTGGCAAAAACCAGATTTGGTTTGGTGGCGCTGGCGTCAAAACGCGCGCGACAGCTGTTAAAAGGCGCGAAGCCGTTAATGGATAGCAAAAACAGAGAAATAGTTCTGGCGTTAAGGGAAATCGCGGAAGAAAAAATTGTTTACGCTCATCCGGAATATTTAAAGGGAACGAAAGAAGATTTCAAGCCAATTCCGGATAATACTGAGTTTATTGGCGATGAAGAATATATCGAATAACAGTGCAACCGATAAACTGATTTTCGCGCTCGATGTGCAAAGCTATAAGGAAGCTCTGTCCTGGATAGATTTGCTTTCCGGCCATGTTGGTATGTTTAAAGTGGGCAAGGAGCTTTTTACAGCTTTTGGGCCTAAAATAGTTGATTCAATAAAAGAAAAAAATCAGAAAATATTTTTAGATCTCAAATTTCACGACATTCCTAATACTGTCGCTCGTGCCGCCCGGGCCGCGGTGAAACTAGGAGTGGATATGTTTAATATCCACGCTTCCGGGGGCAGCAAGATGATAAGCGAAACAGTTTCGGCGGTTGATGATTGCACGGCCAATCTGAAAATCAAAAAACCGGTTATTTTGGCAGTGACCGTGCTGACCAGTCTGGATGACCATGACTTGAATGAAATCGGTTTCAGAAAAAACGCTGATGAACTGGTAATTGATCTTGCCCGCATGGCTGTTTGCGCCGGGGCGTCTGGTGTTGTCGCGTCACCCCGTGACATTAGCGCTTTGAGAAATAATTTGGGCAATGACTTCGTTATTGTAACCCCGGGCATACGTGCCGGGGGAAAAATAAAAAAAGCAGATGACCAGAAGAGAACACTCAACGCTTATGAAGCCATAAAAGCGGGCGCTGATTATATTGTTGTCGGCAGGCCAATAAGCGCCGCGGAAAAGCCGCTGGTCGCTTGCGGACAAATTATTCAGGAAATTGCGGAAGGTCTTGCCGCAAGAGTATAATCAAAAAACATTTAAACAAAAAGGCGCCAAATGGAGAAAGTGTACGGCATTAATCCAATAAAAATTATTTTGCGCCAAAAAGAAACGGGATTGACCAAAATTTATGTCTCTTCCGGACGAGGCGGCGCGGCCGCGCAGGAAATAATCGATCTTGCCCGGCAAAAGAATATCCCTGTGGAAGTCAGGCCTCGTCAATATTTGGATGAATTAACCGCTAATCAAAACCATCAGGGCGTTGTGGGTTTGAGTAGAACTTACTCATATAGCGATCTTGATACATTGATTGCCAACCGAAACAAATCGTCAAAATTCAGCCTCGTCTTAATTTTGGATAGCGTTGTGGACCCTCAAAATCTCGGATCAATAATACGTAGCGCCTATTGTATGGGGGCGAACGGTGTGATAATTCCCTCAGACAGAGCTGCGTCAATAACCGCAACAGTTGTCAAAGCATCCGCGGGAAGCGTTTTGCAAATGCCGGTGGCCAGAGAAACCAACTTATCGCAAACGATTAAATACCTGAAAGAAAAAGGGTTTTGGGTTTTTGGCGCTGAAGCCAGAGGGGGGCAAGACCCAAGAGAAGCTGATTTTAATTGTCATACAGCTCTTCTTTTGGGAGGGGAGGAAAAAGGAATCAGGCCGCTGCTGAAAAAGCAGTGCGATTTTCTGCTGAGTGTTCCTATGGCCGGTAATTTTGATTCTCTCAACGTTGCCGTGGCTGCGGGAATCATTCAATATGAGATATTTTGCAGGCGCGATCAGGAAAATATAAGTTAGCAATTAGGCGAAACGGCAATAATATTTATGATAACCGGGTTGAGTTTGTTCTTAAAATAGCCTATAATGCCAAACAATCATCTTGTTCCATTAAAGAAAGGGTTTTATTATGCCGGTTTATATTTGGGAAGGAACGTCAAGAAAAGGTGAAGTAAAAAAGGGCGAAATGGAAGCGGCCGATGAACTGGCGCTGGGGGCAGTTTTGCGCCGCCAGGGGTTTAAATCCGTCAATATCAAGAAAAAACCCAAAGACCTTGCGGAATATTTTCCTTTCCTGGCGGCAGGCGTTAAAGAAAAAAGCGTAGTTGTTTTTTGCCGTATTTTTTCGACGATGATTAACGCCGGTTTGCCTCTGATACAATGTTTAGAACTTTTATCCCAGCAGGAAAGCAATAAAACTTTTGCTAAAATTATTCGGCAAATAAAAGAAGATATTGAAGGCGGTACCAGCTTGACTGATGCGTTAAAGAAATATCCCAAAATATTCGATGACCTTTTTGTTAATCTTATCGCCGCCGGTGAAGCGGGAGGCGTGCTGGATGTTGTTTTGGAGCGTCTTTCCACTTATATGGAAAAAGCGATGAAGCTGAAAAGCAAAGTAAAAGGCGCCATGGTTTATCCCATCGCTGTTTTGGTTATCTCGATGGCAGTGGTTGGCTTATTGCTCATCAAGGTTATTCCTGTTTTTGCGGAGATGTTTGCCGGTCTGGGAGGTGAACTTCCCGGGCCAACGGCTTTTTTGGTCGGGGCCAGTGAATTCGCGCAAAGTTATTGGTGGCTGATTTTGGCTATCATCGGATTAATTTATTTTGCTTTCAACAGATTCTATAAAACTGAAAAGGGAAGGTGGAC
>JBFYYA010000144.1:0-2974 GCA_041310245.1 Syntrophaceae bacterium
CCATTGGCCCTTTTGTGGGCGGACTTTTAACACAGCATTTCGGCTGGAGATATATTTTTCTTTTTGCCGTTTTTTTAGGCGTGTCTATCATCTTAACAATCGCGCCTCTGGCGCGGCAGGAGCGCCCTGAAGCTCGCGGTGAAAATTTTGATTATGCCGGCTCTGTTATATACGGCGCGGCTCTGTTTTCGATTATGTACGGTTTTTCACTATTGCCGGCGTGGCCTGCAGCTTTGCTGATTTTCGCGGGTATCCTTGGGCTTGTCTTTTTTGTCCTGCGGCAGCTTAAAATACCCTTTCCCCTTTTGGATATTCGTCTGTTTATGGAAAATAGAGTTTTTGCCTTTTCCAATCTGGCGGCGATGATTCATTACTGCGCCACTTTCGCGGTAACGTTTTTGCTGAGCCTTTATTTACAGCAGGTAAAAATGCTCTCCCCCGCGCAGACAGGATTCATTCTGGTTGCCGAACCGATTGTCATGGCTCTGTGTTCTCCTTTCGCGGGCAGGCTTTCCGATCGTTTCGAACCACAGCTTATCGCTTCCTCCGGCATGGCCCTCACGGTTGTCGGCCTTTGTTTGCTGATGTTTATCAGTCCGGCCACCACCACCTGTTACATCATCACCTCGCTGATTCTGCTGGGCATTGGCTTCGCTCTTTTTTCCTCGCCCAACGTCAATGCCACCATGAGTTCCGTGGGCAATAAATTTTATGGCGTCGCTTCGGCCACGCTGGCTACCATGCGGCTTACCGGCCAGATGTTTTCCATGGGCATTACCATGCTGGTTTTTGCCGTTATTCTTGGGCAGCACACACTCGGCGCGGCGGATAATTTGCTTCTTTTAAAAAGCGCGCGTATAATTTATTTTATTCTTGCGGTAGTTTGTGTGTTTGGTATTTTCGCCTCGGCGGCGCGGGGAAAGGTGCATAAATGAAACTAAACGTTATCAGCTTGCTTATCGGAATTTGCGCCGGCGCTTTCGGCGGATTAGTCGGCATCGGCGGCGGTTTAATCATGATTCCGCTGATGATGCTGTTTTTGAAATTCGGCCAGCATAAGGCTCACGGCACCAGTTTAGTCGCCCTTATTTTCACGGGGATCAGCGGCGCGATAATTTACGGCCTGTACGGCTCCGTGGATTACGCGGCGGCTATTACGCTGGCCGTGCCCGCTATTTTTACCGCGAGATTAGGGGCAAAGTACGCTCATTCTCTGGCAGAATGGAAATTGCGGAAATATTTCGGAATATTTTTATTTTTCTGCGCCATGATGCTATTTTTTAAACCTTACATGGGAAACGCGATTGTCGTCACATCACCGGCGACAAAAATTGCCATTTTTGTGATTGCCGGCGCAGCCACCGGATTTCTTTCCGGCATGATGGGCGTGGGCGGAGGAACAATTATGGTGCCGGTGATGGTTTTGCTGGCGGGATTCGGCCAGCATCTCGCTCAGGGAACATCGCTTTTAGTTATGGTTCCCGCGGGTATTGTCGGTGCGTTTACGCACTGGCGGTTGGGCAATGTTAATAACAAAATCCTTTACGGCCTGATTACTGGAATTCTTGCCGGCACATATTTAGGAGGATACCTGGCGCATCTGATCGCGGAAGATATATTAAGGTTGATTTTTGTGACAATAATGATCCTGCTGAGTTTTCGTTATATAAAAACCGGTTATCCCAAAGAAGTTGAATAATTATGATTCGCCCCTGCACTCAAAATGATTTTGAAGAAATTCTGGCCATTATCAACGACGCGGCAACGGCCTACATTGGATTCATCCCTGATGACTGCTGGCATGAGCCTTACATGTCACGCGATTATCTGCGCCATGAAATAGATGACGGTGTCAACTTCTGGGGGCTGGAAGAAAAAGATCAGCTTATCTTTATAATGGGAATACAGGATAAAACTGATTTTACGCTGATCCGCCACGCTTATGTCCGGACAGCTTCGCGCAATAAAGGAATCGGCTCTCAGCTGTTAAATAATTTACAAAACATGGCCGATAAGACCATCCTTATCGGCACCTGGACTGCCGCCACTTGGGCGATATCTTTTTACGAGAAAAACGGCTACAGGCTGGTCTCCACTGAAGAAAAAAACCGCCTGCTTAAAAAATACTGGAAGATTCCCGCGCGACAGATAGAAACATCCGTTGTGTTGGCTTCAAAGAACCTTCCCCGGAATTCCCAAACATAGCTTTAATTAACTTTTTTTCTATTTTCTTTTACTCAATCATTGGATAAGTTTTTCGTCATAAATACAATTTGACAGGCAAACATCTTCTTCTTATACTCTTACTATGATAGCGCAAGTTTTCAACGGCCAGTCCTGTTGATAACAAAAACGCAATTATTTTAATCAAATACAGGAGAAAAAAAATAATGTTAAAAACGAGATTAACAGAATTAATCGGGATAAAATATCCCATCATTCAAGCGGGAATGGGCCCGTTTTCCAACAACAATCTGTGCGTGGCCGCGGCCAACGCCGGCTGCCTGGGCCTTCTTTCCACCAGCGGTCTTTTCAATAAAGACGATCAGCCCTGGGTTTATAACGCTTTTTGCGACACCGGCGAGGCAAACCGTTATGATGATATGGCCACAGTGTTGGATACGGTTCTGAAGCGCACGCATCGTCTGGTCAAAGATAAAGGAGGCGTCTTCGGCCCCAATGTGATGGTCTCGGCGGAACTTAAAGACAAAGCAAACATCATGATCGAAACGGCCATCAAAGCGCGGGAAGAAAATCCTGAAATGAAAAAAACCCTAAAGGTAATTTATACCTCCGCCGGTGATCCGATGGGCTGGGGAGAGAAAATTAAAGGCGCGGGCTTTATCTGGATTCATATTATTCCTTCCGTGCGCGCCGCACAGCGCTGCAAAAAAGCGGGCGTCGATGTGATTGTCGCTTCCGGCCATGAAGGCGGATTCCATACGCATTGGGAACCGCTGCACTCTATGGTTCT
>JBFYYA010000145.1:0-2623 GCA_041310245.1 Syntrophaceae bacterium
AAAGTAGCAATGAGTTGAGAATTGATCGCTACTACCTTGCCTACGAGACCGATATCGATAATTTCCGGCGGCGTGTGCTTGGCTTTTTCCTCGCTCAAAAGATATTTTTCCGCCATGATCAAATTGCCGTCCTTGCCGCTTAATCCTACAGCATTGCCACCGTGGTTATTAATCAAACCGACAATTTCTTTGTTTACTTTTCCGACTAAAACCATTTCCACAATATCCATGGTTTCTTTGTCGGTGATACGCATTCCCTGGACAAATTTTGATTCTTTGCCCAGCTTTTTCAGAAAATCGCCGATCTGCGGACCGCCGCCGTGCACAACAACAGGGTTGATACCTATATACTTCATCATCACGACGTCTTTGGCAAACCTATCTTTTAGTTCATCATCCACCATGGCGTGCCCGCCGTATTTTATAACAATCGTCTTATTATAAAAACGCTTAATGTAAGGAAGCGCTTCCATAAGAATATCAGCACGCTCCATCGAATCCAGGATATTATTCATCATATAAACTCCGCCTATAAAATATACCTGCTTAAATCATCATCTTCTATTATATCTTCTAGCTTTTTTTCCACATTTTTTGCATCAATTTTTATTTCTTTGTTTTTCATATCCGGCGCATCAAAAGAAATATCATCCAGCAACTTTTCCATTATCGTGTAGAGGCGGCGCGCGCCGATATTTTCCGTCCGTTCGTTAACCACCGTTGCAATTTCCGCGATGGAGGCAATAGCGTCTTTGGTGAAAATCAATTTAACGCCTTCGGTCGCCATCATTTCCGTGTACTGCTTTACCAGCGCGTTATTCGGCTCAGTCAATATCCTGATAAATTCCTCCTTGCCCAGAGAGTCAAGCTCCACACGGATCGGAAAACGCCCCTGTAGCTCCGGAATCAAATCCGAAGGCTTAGAGGAACTGAAAGCTCCCGCGGCGATAAACAGGACATGATCTGTCTTGACCATGCCGTAACGGGTATTGACACCGCAGCCTTCCACCATCGGCAGCAAATCCCTCTGGACTCCTTCGCGCGAAACATCAGGTCCGCGCGGCGAATCACTGCCGACAATTTTATCAATTTCATCGAGAAAGACAATACCTGATTGCTCCACTGTCTCAATCGCGGTTCTTGTAACTTTATCCATATCGATGAGCTTTTGCGCTTCTTCTTCGGCTAATACTTTCAGGGCTTCGGGCACTTTCAGCGTTTTTTTCTTTCTTCGTTGTGGGAACACGCTGCCCAGCATGTCGCGAATGTTCATGCCCATGTCATCCATGCCCGCTGCGGAAAAGACTTCAATCATCGGGCCGCTGCGCGCTTCCGTTATTTCCAGTTCTACAATGCGGTGATCAAGCTTGCCTGCTTTGAGTAACTGCCGCAGTTTTTCTCGCGTAGCGTCGAAACTCGGCGGCGGCTCTTCAGCCTCTTGAAACTCATCACGCGGCCTGCCTTCATCGGTAAGCATGTCGCTTACTTTTTTCTCCGAGGGCCTTGCCGGAAGCAGTAAATCCAACAATTTTTCTTCGGCGATTTCCGCGGCCTGCGCGCGCACAGTTTCCTGTTCCTGCATTTTGACCATGTTTACGGATATCTCCACCAGATCGCGGACAATCGATTCCACATCGCGCCCCACATAACCAACTTCTGTAAACTTGGAAGCTTCAACCTTTAAAAATGGCGAATTATCCAGCTTGGCCAAACGACGCGCGATTTCGGTCTTTCCCACGCCGGTAGGACCGATCATAATAATATTTTTCGGCGAAATTTCATCCGCCAATTCCTTGGGCACATTTTGCCTGCGCCACCTGTTACGCAGCGCGATAGCCACGGCGCGCTTGGCATCGGCCTGGCCGATGATATGCTGATCAAGCCGCTCGACAATTTCCCGGGGCTTCAAACCATTTTCTGACATATATTTTTTTACCTCTTACCCTTACCGCTTTTCTTTTCATTGTTATCTGATTCAATATCTATATCTAGTTCTTCTACCGTTAAATTATCATTGGTATAAATACAAATGTCCGCCGCGATTTTCATCGCTTCGCTGGCTATTTGAGTTGAAGACAAATCAGAATGTCGCACCAGCGCGCGCGCCGCGGCCTGAGCATAAGGTCCCCCGGAGCCGATCGCCATAACGTCATCATCTGATTCGATGACATCGCCGTTACCGGAAATAATCAGCGAATAATTTCTGCTGACCGCGATCATCAATGCTTCCAGATGCCTTAAAATGCGGTCAGTGCGCCAGTCTTTGGTCAATTCCACCGCGGCCCGGAGTAAATTACCGTTATACTGCTCCAGTTTCTGGTCAAACCGGTCAAATAATGTGAACGCGTCCGCTGTCGCGCCGGCAAATCCGACGATGACTTCGTTATTATACAAACGCCTCACTTTGCGCGCGCCGCGCTTTAAAATCGTTGTATCCAGCGTAACCTGACCATCACCGGCTACCGTTATTTTACCCTTATGCTTTACTGCCAGGATAGTTGTGCTTTTAATATGCATTTGCTCTCCTCTATGCTATGGTTCCCGTGTCGCGCTATGCTTGCACGGGATAAATTCGACTAAGGCTTTTACCGGCGGCTTCGCCTTGGAAAAAACCAAGTCTCAT
>JBFYYA010000146.1:0-4335 GCA_041310245.1 Syntrophaceae bacterium
ATACGGTAATCATATGGCCTTTGGCGTCGCGGACTACTTCCAGTTCCAACTCTTCCCAGCCGATGACCGATTCCTCAATCAATATCTGGCCGATTAAACTTGCCGAAATGCCGCGGCTGGCAACAAGACGAAGCTCCTCCAGATTATAGACGATACCGCCGCCCGTGCCGCCCATGGTATAGGCCGGGCGAACGACTACGGGATAGCCAAGCGCGAGGGCGATTTTTTCCGCCTCTTCCACGGATGTTGCCGGCTCGCTTTGGGGCATTTCAATGCCGAGTTTTTTCATCAGCTCTTTGAAAATGATGCGGTCTTCACCGCGTTCGATGGCGTCCACCTGTACGCCGATAACTTTTACATTGTGCTTTTTCAAAACTCCCTTTTTGTGCAGCTCGGATGTCAGATTAAGACCGGTTTGCCCGCCAAGATTGGGCAGGATGGCGTCCGGCTTTTCGTTTTCGATAATTTCGGTAAGTGCCTGCAGGTTTAATGGTTCGATATAAGTGACATCGGCCATGCCCGGGTCGGTCATAATTGTGGCCGGGTTGGAATTGACCAACACAACTTTATATCCCAGTTTGCGCAGGGCTTTACAGGCCTGAGTGCCGGAATAGTCGAATTCACACGCCTGCCCGATAACGATAGGGCCGGAGCCGATGATCAGTACTTTTTTAATGTCGTCGCGTTTTCCCATTCGTGTTTTAATCCTTAATTAAGTATTTATTCCTGTAAAAATATTTTTATTTTTTGTATTCGGCGTCAATCGTTATGCCGATGCCGCCGCGCACGGCAAACTGCGCGCTTACTTTACACCAGCGAGGCTTTAGCGCCGCGACCAGATCATCCAGAATAATGTTGGCCACATGCTCATGAAAAACACCTTCATCGCGGAAAGACCACAGATAAAATTTGAGCGATTTTGACTCGACAATTTTTTTATCCGGAATGTATTCAATTTTTATCGTGGCAAAATCCGGCTGGCCGGTTTTAGGGCAGATGCAGGTAAATTCCTCAGTCGTAAGCGTTACAACGTAATCGCGCCCGGCGTGATGATTGGGAAAAGTCTCTAATTTTTTTGAAGGTTTTGCCGGTTTGCCCAGAAGCGTCAGTCCGGCAAGGTCATTTTTTTTGGTGCTTTTAGCCATGAAATTTTCCTGATTGAAAAGAGTATATCCATTTACCGAAAGTGCGCCATAATTTCAAGAACATTCGTCAGGATGACCAAAAAATTGTCTTTCTTCCAGCCTTTATGATAGATTAATCATAAAAATAAAAAGGAGAAAACCTGAATATGGCAGAAAATAATCAGAAAATTCCTGAAAATACGTGGAAGTGCAGCAATTGCGGCAACACGCTGGAAGCAATCACGCCACCGGAGATTTGTCCTTCCTGCAAGCAGAAATGTGAATTTCTGAATGTGACCTGCTACCAGCCGGACTGCGGCTTTACGGGAATGGACAACCGGCTAAAACCGACGAAATAAAATCCTACTTCAGTTCAAACTCGAAGGTGCTCACCACTCTGATCTTTTTGACAGGCGAACTGGTTGGGCTGTAATAAGCCGATTCATCATTGCCGTCGTGGCCGAAAATCTGGATATTGCCCTGGTTTGCCGAGCGAATTTTTCCCACTTTTACGTCAGAATCCGAAGCGAATTGCTGCGCGGTCAGCCGCGCGTTTTGTGTGGCTTCCGCCAGAAGCTGCGGCCGAAGTTCGTTGAAAGTGGTCAGCATATAACGGGGATTGGCCATGCCGTCCATCTGCCCGTCAAGCAGCACGCCGGCTTTTAGCAGCTTGTCTGTTTCTCCCAAGGATTTAATCACCAGGTCGATGTTTTTGGTCGTGACGAGCACCGCGCTGGTGACAACATATCTGAATCGTTCGTTTGCCTGGCCGGAATCATAATCACGCGCTAATTTATCGACAATTTTCAACGGCTGTAAGTTTATTTCTTCCTCTTTGAAACCCTGATTTTTAAGGAAGGAAACAGTTAATTCTTTGTCCGCGGTTATTCTGGCGTGCGCGTCTTTCAGATTTTCACTGGCCCTCCGGAAAGAAAGAGTCCAGACGGCTTTATCCGCCTTGACTTCTTTTTCGACTAATCCTTTTACCGTAACTGTTCGCACTTCCGATTTAAAGCGCGCGCCGCCTTTACCGATGTAATAACCGCCAATAGCCAGACCAATTAATAAACATACGCCGATTATTGTTGCCGAAACGATGATGGTTTGTTTTTCATCCAGTAACATTGTCCGCCCTTTTTAACCGATATTATTTTTATAAATAATTTTTAGCCATGCGCTTGCCTTCTTCCACATTTACCCGGGAGAGCAAAACCGCGCCGATGATAAACAAAATAATAATAGAAAGAATGCCGTAACGGACGTTTCCGGTAAGAAGCGTGATGGTGCCCATCATGACGGGGCCGAAAACCACCGCGAATTTTCCCAGCATATTGAAAAATCCGAAAAACTGGGCAGATTTGTTTACCGGAATTATTTGCGTGAAAAGGCTTCTGCTTAAGGCCTGAATGCCTCCCTGAAAAAGTCCGATACAGGCGGCTAAAGCGAAAAAATGCCATCTTTCCTGCATGAAAAAAGCCATCACAGTGATAATAGCGTATGCGAAAATAGCGACCATGATTGCTTTTTTGGTGCCAACGCGTGTGGAAAAGAATCCGTATAGGATAGCCGCGGGAAAAGCTATAAACTGTACCATAAGTAAAGCCGCGATGAGCGAACCGCTGTCGAAGCCCAGGGACTTTCCATAATCAACGGCCATGCGGATAATTGTATCCACGCCGTCAATATAAAACCAGTAAGCCAGAAGAAAAAGCCCCACTACTTTCAGATGCCGGATATCGCGAAAAGTTCCAACGAGCTGTTGCCATCCCAGAACAACAGCCTTTAGTAGGGGTACGCCTTTTTCGGCTTTTGGTTCTTTAACAAAAAGAAACAGAGGTATGGAAAAGACCGCCCACCAAATGGCCACGGATAAAAATGAAAGTTTTATAGCCATAGCCTTACCGGGAATCCCGAAAAATTCAGGAAACTGGAACATCAAAACATTGAGCAGAAAAAGAAGCCCGCCTCCGATATAACCAAGGCCGTAACCGAGAGTGGAGGTAACATCCATTTTCTTATCTGACGACACGCCGGTGATGAGAGAATCATAAAAAATATTGCCGCCGGAAAAACCAACGGTAGCAGCCACATAGAATATAACGGCCTGCATCCAGTGACCCTGCGCCACCATATAAAGGGAGCCGGTCATGACCACACCCAGGAAAGCAAAGAAGAAAAGGAATTTCTTTTTGGCGGAACCACGATCGGCCACCGCGCCTAAAAAAGGAGCCAGCGCCGCGACAATGATCGAGGCAATGGAATTGGCCAACCCCAGGTAAAAAGTGCTTTGCTGAGGCAGGTTGGGATCCGCCCAGTACTCTTTAAAAAAGATAGGAAAAAAACCGGCCATCACGGTGGTGGCAAAAGCCGAGTTCGCCCAGTCATACATTGCCCACGAAAAAACGGATTTTTTCTGATCCAGCATATTGCCTCCTTGGAATCAGGAAGTTTATGTATTGATGATATGTCGTGCCATATTTGGAGGAAAAAAACAATGGCGATTATTTGGGAGAATTGTTTTTAGTGAAAAATTTATCCAGCGCGAAAGTAAATAGTTTTCTGGCGATAAATTTGGGAATTTTGTTTGCGGAAGCAATAAAGTCGATAGCTGCTTCTTGAGATTCGGGGCTTTTCAAAACATCACGTAACTGTTCGGGCGAGCGGGCAATTTCCAGCGCTTTGAAAACGCGCCGGATTCTTGCGATGGCAATGATTGGGCCTATTACTCCCCAGTAACCGAATATCCAGAACAGAACAAAAGTTATAAGCAGCGCGTATTGATCGCGTGTTGCCTGATAAAGCAGGTAATAAATCGTATAGGGAACTGCCGTAAACAGCCCAAAAACCCAGAAGATGGCGAATTTTGTAATCATGTCTTTTTACCACAAGATAAGATATTTTAGCTTTTTTCCATTGTTTTGTAGAATTTTATTTTCGGCCATTCTTCCATGGTGTGCGACAGGCGCCACTCGCTTGCCGCAAGATAAACAAATCATTTTTTCGAATCCACAGCCAGATTGGTTTGGAAATTATTTTGAATTCCTTACAACTTTTTTGCAAAATCACCATTTGCCGCAGCGGCCGCCGGTGCGGCCAACGACTTCGCCGCTGTCGATAATTTCGATTATTTCACAGTTGTTAGGGCAATCTTCACAGGCAATGCCTCGAGTGTAAATGTTGTGCCGCCAAATGTTGATGCCGCGAAAGCGAC
>JBFYYA010000147.1:0-3079 GCA_041310245.1 Syntrophaceae bacterium
CCCGCGATGGCTTCCGTTTTGGATTCGGATGAACGCCTTTGGGACACCATCATGAATCTAAATCTGAAAGGTGTTTATTTTGTCAGCCAGGCCGTGGCTAAAATCATGAAAAAGCAGGGCGGAGGAAAAATCATCAACGTCGCTTCTATTGACGGTTTTAAGCCGGAGCCGGGCGTGAGCGTTTATTCCATTTCCAAGGCCGGCTGCCGGCATATAACCAAGGCCTTCGCTATGGAATTGGCCGGCGCTAACATTCAGGTCAACACCATTGCTCCGGGGCCGATCGACACCAAGATGATGAATTCACACTGGTTCCATCTTTCTCCGGAAGAAGCAAAGAAAGCCAGAGAAGCCATGGAGAAGGCTTTGCCCACCGGCCGCATCGGTAAACCGGATGAAATTGCGGGAGCGGCCGTATATCTGGCATCGGATGCTTCCAACTATACCACAGGAACAGAAATCATTATTGACGGCGGTATCTTGCTGAGCAATATTTTGGTTGCAGAATAGTGATAAATTGTTTCCATCAATTATAGTAAATCATCTTTATAATGCGCTGAAAAAGCTGGCTGATTTAACTGGGGGCATGCATTCTCAAAAACAAAATGCCGTGAGCCGTTATTTAGAAAAGGAGAATAATCATGGGGAAGTTAGACAATTTATTAAAACCGATTAAAATAAAATCGATGGAGCTCAAAAACCGCGTGGTTATGCCGCCGATGGGGACAGCGCTCGGCAATCCAGACGGCACGGTAAGCGACGCCAATGTGGCCTATATCAAACGCCGGGCGCAGGGCGGCGCGGGATTGATTATCACGGAAATAACCGCCGTGCACCCCGCCGGTCAGATTGGCCCCGGCGAGCTGGGTGTCTGGGATGATGAATTTATTCCGGGGTTAAGCAGACTTGCTAAGACGGTTCATGACGAGGGTGGCAAAATTGCCATGCAACTTCATCATTGCGGTCGGGAAAGCTATACCAAACTCAAAAAACAGCAGGCCATAGGACCATCGGCTATTCCCAGTTATATTTATGGTTTTCTGGGCGCTCCCCGGGAGATGACGCTCGCCGAAATCGAAGAGACGATTGATGCCTTTGGCAAGGCGGCGCTGCGCGCGAAAAAAGCCGGCTTTGACGCGGTGGAATTGCACGGCGCGCACGGTTATCTTTTGATGCAGTTTCTTTCGGCCCATTCCAATCAGCGTACCGACAAATACGGCGGCGATTTCCGCGGCCGCGCAAATTTTATGCTGGAATGCATCAAGTCCGCGCGCAAAAATGTCGGCAATGATTTCCCCGTTGCCATCCGTATTTCCGGAGAGGAATGTATCAAGGATGGCTACACGATTGCTGATATACAAACAATTGTTCCGGATTTAATCAGCGCCGGAGCGGATATAATTCATGTTTCGTTCAGCACACACGGCAGCCCCGAGGTGAATATTGACACGCCCAATGCCAGCGCGCCGGTGGAATACGCTCCCGGTTTTAAATCTGATCTGGCCAAAAAAGTTAAAGAGGTCAGCACCGTGCCGGTAATTTCCGTTGGCCGCTATGTCGATCCGTTTTTGATGGATAAAGTAATTTCCCGCGGTGACGCAGATTTGATTGCCGTCGGTCGACAGCATCTGGCTGACCCCGATTTTCTGAAAAACGCGCTTGCAGGGAATCCGGAGAAAACCTTTGAGTGTTTGGCCTGCAACCAGGGCTGTATCGAGCGGCTTTCTCTGGAGCAGCGGCCTATTCGCTGCGCCATAAATCCGGAAACAGGACAGGAACTGATTTATCCGGAAGGCCCCGCTAAAACCAGCCGCAAAGTTTGGGTAATCGGCGCGGGCCCCGCGGGTCTTACGGCCGCGTCCGAGGCGGCAAGATTAGGGCACAAGGTTACTTTATTTGAGCGCGACAAACAGACAGGCGGCAATGTGCTTTACGCGGCCAAAGCTCCTCATAAGGAAATTTACGCCAGATATATAAAGACCCTTACAGAGAAATGCATGCGCGAGGGGGTGGAAATAAAAACCGGAACGAACGTTACGGAAGAAATGCTGGAAAAAGGCAAGCCCGAAGCTGTTGTTCTGGCTAGCGGCGCGGATAAAACCGCCTGCCCGGCCGAAGGAATCAATAGTTCCGTGGTCTGCGATGCATGGCAGATACTCGATGGAGAAATAAAAGGCCGCGACCATGTTGTGGTGATCGGTGGAGGATTAGTGGGTATGGAGACAGCCGATTACCTGCGTGAAAAAGGCGTCAAAGATATAACCATTGTGGAAATGCTTGCCAGGCCGCCGGTTTTGCCGCAGGCGGCGCACGGCCAGATGCTTTATCGCCGGCTTCAGGCCGCAGGCATTAAATTGATGCTCGGCACCACAGTTAAAAAGATTGAGGAAAATTCCGTAATCGTCAACAAAAACGGCGTAGAGGAGAAACTTTCCCCTGTCAATCAGGTGATTGTGGCCATCGGCGTGACGCCGAGAAATGAACTAAAAGACATGCTGGCCTCAAAGGGCATTCAACATTTTATTGTGGGTGACGCTTCGGCTCCCCGCAGAATCATTGAAGCAACCACCGACGGCGCCAAGGCCGCCTGGTCGATTTAAAGCGAGGTGAGTTTATGAAAAACCTGCGTGAACGCTTTATCCAAACCAACGGCGTAAAACTGCACGTGATGGAAGCGGGACCAGTGGACGGCCAGATGATTTTGTTTCTGCACGGCTTCCCGGAATTCTGGTATGCCTGGCGCAAGCAAATAGATTATTTTGCCGATAAAGGGTATCTGGTTGTCGTACCTGATCAGCGTGGCTACAACTTAAGTGATAAGCCCGAAGGCATCGCTTCCTACAAAATAGACGAACTAGCCAAAGACATCGTCGGCCTTATTGACGCCTACGGGCGCGATAAAATATTTCTTGTCGGCCACGATTGGGGCGCGTCTGTTTCGTGGTGGGTGGCACTCAAATACCCTGAGCGTTTGCAAAAACTGGTAATTCTGAATGTGCCGCATCCCAAAGTCATGGCCCAAACCGTTTTTACCAATGTCGAACAGATGAAAAAGAGCTGGTATATTTTTTATTTTCAG
>JBFYYA010000148.1:0-5709 GCA_041310245.1 Syntrophaceae bacterium
CCAGCGCCGGCGCGTCGTTAATGCCGTCTCCGGTCATAGCGACAACAAATCCTCTGGATTGCACCTCTTTTACTTTTTGGGCTTTTTGCTGCGGCTTAACTTCCGCAAAATATTCATCAAGGCCGATTTCATCGGAGACCCATTTGGCTACAAGTTTGTTGTCTCCTGTAAGCATCATGCATTTAATGCCGCTTGCCTGTAACCCGGCGATGGCGTTTTTCGCTTCCGGACGGATCAAATCCGCGAGCGCTATCGCCCCCGCCGCTTTGCCTTCCAGTATGACAAAGACAACCGTTTTGCCCTGTTCATGAAATTTGGCGATTGAGTTATCATCAACAGGTAAATTGTTTTCTTTTATATAGCGGGGACTGACTACCTTTACGCTTTTGCCATTGACTTTACCTTCGGCGCCGCTTCCCGCGATTGCTTTAAATTCTTCCGGATGAACAGTTTTTTTCGCCGCCGCGACAATGCCTTTGGCGATGGGATGCTCGGAGTGAGATTCAAGTGACGCGGCATACTCCAGCAGCCCTTCTTTCTCGAACTGGTTTTCGAAAATCAGCACATCCGTCACGCCGAATTTTCCCTGCGTGAGCGTGCCTGTTTTATCGAAGATCACTGCTTTTATATTTCGCGCGTTTTCAAAAGCCGCTCTGTTGCGGATTAAAAGGCCATTGACTGCCGCGATGGATGTGGAAACAGCAACAACCAATGGCACCGCCAGTCCCAGCGCGTGAGGGCAGGCGATTACCATTACCGTCACCGCTCTTTCCAGAGAAAAAGCAAACTCCTTATTCATGATGAAAAACCAGACAAAAATTGTGAGTATGCCAACCGTTATCGCGACAATGGTCAGATAAAAAGCAAAACGATTTGCCGTATCCTGTGTTTTGGATTTGCTTTCCTGCGCTTCCTTGACCAGTTGAATAACCTGCGCCAAAAATGAATCCTTGCCCAGCTTTTTAATCAGCACGGTAATCGCGCCCTCGCCGTTAAGCGATCCGCCGATAACTTCCGCGCCTTTCTTTTTGTGCACCGGATTGGATTCGCCGGTGAGCATCGCTTCATTGATGTAAGTTTCCCCCTCCTGAATTTCACCATCAACAGGTATTTTTTCGCCAGGCTTTACCACCACCCGGTCATTAAGCTTCAATTCCTGCAGGGGTACATCTTTTATGCTTCCGTCGCTCATTAGCTTGTGCGCTTCTGAGGGCATGAGGCGGGAGAGTGCTTCCAGCGCGCGGGAAGCACCCATTACCGAGCGCATTTCAATCCAGTGACCTAAAAGCATGATGTCGATAAGAGTAGCCAATTCCCAGAAAAAGATTGACCC
Source organism: Syntrophaceae bacterium (assembly GCA_041310245.1). GTDB lineage: Bacteria > Desulfobacterota > Syntrophia > Syntrophales > Smithellaceae > UBA4810. Next base: position 1,334 of record JBFYYA010000148.1, read on the forward strand.
GGGTAGGCCAAAGACCACCACAGAGCTGTATAAGTAAGCCGTAGTGATGGCCACGGCGATGAGCGTCATCATACCGGGCTGCGCATCTCTGAATTCAGCGACAATGCCCCTTAAAAAAGGCCAGCCGCCGTAGAAGAAAACAATCGAGGCTAAAACAAAGAGAACATATTCATCGCCCGGAAAGCGCAGGGAATCGCCCAATCCAAAAAACATTTGAATCATGGGTGTGAGCAGCAAAACCGGAACGGTGAGCGCTAGCGTAACAAAGAATCTTTTTTTGAAATCTTCAATCATATGATCATGGCCGTTTTTATGGCCTTGGTGATGTTCCGGTGGGTGTTGATAAGATGAAGGCTTAGACGGAATATTCTCATGCTCGGCATGCTGGCCGTGCATGTGCTCGTGATGCGTATGATGACTATGTTCATGTGATTCGTTTGCCATGTTTCTATTTTATACCAAAAATAAACTGCTAAATGCTAACGAAAATAATGTTCTTTAATATCGAGTGATTACACTTATAATGTCTGTCCATTACGAATTGCGCTGTTGACTTCTACCTAAAAGAGAGCATCCGGTGATTTTGACGGGTATCCAAATGTTCAACACGTAATATACATACTTCGCTTAACACATTTAAGGATAAATAATTCATTGACCAACGAACTTATTTGCCGTAGGAAATAAAATTATGATGTGTGTAGAATATAGCAAGTACCGAGCAAGAAACTTTGTTAATTCGGACTGGCTATTTTGCTTCGCTCAATTTCCAGCCGATTGCAATGAACTTTAGGTTGTCACCTGAAACAGTGGAGTAAGCCCATGCAGACGCATAATAGTAAATTTGTTCGGGTTGTCCTTTTCAGTAATGGAGTCGTTGATCTTATTGCGGCATTGGCCTTGTTTTTTCCAGTCTTGATGCTACCCCTACCTGGTTATACATCTTACACGAGTGAATTGGCGTTTATTGCCGGTGGCTGGGGACTAGACGCGTTTTCTTTTGGCATTTGAAGAATTTGGACTTCATTTAAACCCGAATTCCATCGGGTGATGGTGATCTTAGGGCTGATCGAAGGGCCAATCCTTGCAACATTCTGCCTGATCAACATCTTCTTCTTTGAAATCAGCTTACTACAGGCGGTGCTGCCTTTGGCCGTAGGAAGCGTATATGGTGTTCTCTATCTTGTCGCTCTGTTAAGGCTTTTACGTTTTGGCAAACATGGCTAGACCTATATTCTTTTGCGTTGAAGTGTATTATTTCTAGCTCTGTTCCGAGAAAAAGATTGAAGCGGCTGAACTAACTGGTAATCCGACTCACTTAGCCAATGGGGTTAGCTTTATATGTTTGACGGCTCTCATCGCTAAACATGCGAGTATATAAACATCAATAAATATACAGGAGCGCTAAATGGAAAAGCTGAAAGATATGGCAGTACTCCTCACGGGTGGCTCTCGCGGTCTCGGGCCAATAGTTGCTGAGGCTCTTGCAAAGCGAGGTGCCAACATTGCACTGGCGGCTCGGTCGAAAAGCGGACTGGACGATGTAGCAACGCGCCTGAGAAAAATTGGAGTTAATACACTGGTGATGCCCGTCGATATCAGTCAAGAACAGCAACGTGAAAAGCTTGTTGCTGATGTTTTGGAAGAATTTGGCAAAATTGATATGCTGATTAATAACGCTGGGCTGGAAACCGAAGGCGCCTATACTGAACTGTCTTGGGCTTCAATAAAGAACACTGTTGAAGTAAACCTCCTCGCACCCATGGCCCTAACTCACCTCGTTCTTCCGGGAATGCTTGAAAGGAAAGCCGGTCACATAGTGAATATAGCCTCCATTGCTGCCAAGAGTGGTGCTCCATATGCCGCCACGTATTCAGGAACAAAAGCAGGACTGGCTGAGTGGACGCGTGCGCTTCGCTTGGAGTTGGCTGACACGGGTGTCCATTTTTCGACGATATTTCCCGGGTATGTAAGGGATGTTGGAATGTTTGCGAAGTTTGGTGTACGGGCCCCCTGGATTGTGGGATCATGCGGCCCCTCTCAGGTTGCAAAAGCCGTAGTGGATTCGATTGAAAAGGGTCAGACCGAAAGGATTATCAACTCACGTCCGCTGCGTTACTCATACATGATAAATGAACTATCTCCAGTTATAGGCGATTGGCTGATGCGTATTTCTGGTGTGGTTGATTTCCAGCGCCGAAAGGTAGGCAAATGAACACCAAGTTTGTCAATCCAACCGACTTGTTACTCTCTTTCAATTGGTACTCTTCAGTTTTCCCGGTTTCATGAATCTATTGACTTGTAGGTGGAACTAATAATCTACAATTCCTTGATTGGACAATATTCCCAAAATCAAATATAGATAACCCTCATGGGTAATAATGTACTCTTAATTAACCCCTGGATTCACGATTTTGCGGCTTATGATTTCTGGCTTAAACCTCTGGGGCTTTTGTATCTTGGCGGGCTTTTGCGCCAAAACGGGCATCGGGCCAATTATATTGATTGCCTCGATACTTATCATCCGGAAATGCTCGCCCGTGGTTTAAAGCCAAGACGCCATGCCTACGGCAGGGGAAAATTTTTTCGTCAGGTTATACCCAAACCGGATAATCTCAAATTCATGCCCAAAAATTACTGCCGCTACGGAATCCTACCGGAAATATTCCGCAATGATTTGAAAAAATATCAGGACGCGGATATTGTTTTAATCACCTCCATGATGACTTACTGGTATCCGGGCATTTTTGAAGCAATCAAAATCGTCAAGGAAGGATTGCCGCATGTTCCCATCGTGCTGGGAGGTAAATACGCGACGCTCTGTTACGAACACGCGCTTAATTATTCCGGCGCCGATTATGTCATCTCCGGCGCGGGCGAAAAACAAATCCTGGAATTGCTCAATAATTTATTTGTTAAAAAGCCGTCATTCGTACCCGATGAGGAGAATCTCGATTCTTACCCCTACCCCGCTTTTGATTTAATCGGTAAAATCGAGCAACTTCCGATTACAACTTCACGCGGATGCCCGTATCAATGTAGCTATTGTTGCTCTCATATCCTCAATAAAAAATTTCTCCGGCGCAGCCCACTTAATGTTGCCGACGAAATTGAACACTGGCAAAAGAAATACGGCGCGATTAATTTCAGTTTTTACGACGACGCGCTTTTAGTCGATCCTGAAAAGATGATTATCCCGTTGCTTGTTGAACTCAAAAAAAGAAAACTTAACTGTCAATTCCACTGCCCCAATGGATTGCACTTGCGAGAAATCGACGCGGGATTGGCGAAACTTCTCTATACTTCGGGATTCAAAACTATCCGCTTCGGTTTTGAAACAGCGGATTTCCAATGGCAAAAAGAAACAGGCGGAAAAGTGCTAAATAAGGAGCTGGAAAATGGCGTGCGGCATTTGAAAAACGCCGGTTATAAAACCTCTGATATCGGTATCTATTTATTGTGCGGCCTGCCCGGTCAACATGCCCAGGAAGTGCGAGACAGCATCGATTTTGTTAGAAAATGCGGCGCCAAACCGATGCTCGCGGAATACTCGCCTATTCCCGGCACAAAAATGTGGGCGGATGCCGTTGCGTCATCACCCTTTGACATTCAGACGGAACCACTATATCATAACAATTCATTGTTGCCCTGCCGCAATGATGATTTTTCGTATGAAGTTTATACAAAAATAAAAGCGGAATTGAAGGAAAATTAACAAAGCACCAATGTCATTCCGATCAATAGCATAACGAGGAATCTTGATTATTAATAATTGTAAAAACTTCTCCCGTAGGTCGAAGTGATAAACATGAAGAGAAAGAATGAATTCAAAGTAAAGGTTACCACATGGCACCATCTCTTATCTGGATCAAAAATATCGTCATATTAATTGCCTCGGTAATTTTGCTGATTTACGGCATCAATATTATGACCGGCGCTTTTAAACTCCAAAATCCCTTTGAGTTTGTCATGACTTTTTTTTCCGCCTCTTTGCTGATTCTGGTTTGCCTTACCGGCATCATCTATTGCTATTTCCGCTTCTTCCCTAAAAATAATCAAAATGAAACAGACAATGAAACAAAGTAAGCTTTTCTTATTTTTACTTATCTTTGCGCTTTTCCAATGCCTGGCGACGGAAGCCTTTAGCTTTTCGCTGGAAGATAAGGTTTTTAAAACAAAACTCAAAAACGGTATTACGGTTTTAATCATGGAGCGTCATATCAGCCCTACCGTTGCTCTTTACATCCGCCATCGCATCGGCGCGGTGGATGAAGACGAAGGCGAAACCGGCGCCGCGCATATGCTTGAACACATGATGTTCAAAGGAACAAAAACCATCGGCACGAAAAATTACGCCGCGGAAAAGAAAATACTGG
>JBFYYA010000149.1:0-7957 GCA_041310245.1 Syntrophaceae bacterium
TTGCGCCCGGTAATGTAGGCAACCGGTTCCCATTTAAGCCTGCGGTTAATGAGTTTTTTGAATTTGACAAGATGACTTTTAGTTATTGGCGATTCCGGATTTTTGAGAAATTCGAGGCGATCGCATTTCAGGCAAAAGGCAAGCAAAACTTCCGCATCGAGGCGTGCGGTTTCCATTCCCGCGGCTTCTAATTCGCGCGTTGCATCATTCAAAATTTCCCGAACAGTCATGCTGGAAGGATTAGTTTATTTTGTCGATAAAAACAAGGTCAACGGTAAAAAATCAACCCGCACATTACCCCTGTTTTTTCAGCGTTTCAGCCTGATGGTGCGAAGCCAGGGCGTCAATTACTGTTCCGATGTTACCATTGATAAAATTATCCAGATCATAGCGGGTGAGATTGATGCGATGGTCAGTTACGCGTCCCTGCGGAAAGTTATAAGTACGGATGCGTTCGGAGCGGTCGCCGGAGCCCACCTGACTTTTGCGTGTCTGCGCCTGCTCCGCGTTTTGTTTTTGCACCATGGCATCAAGAAGCCTTGCCCGCAGAACCTTCATCGCCTTAACTTTGTTTTTGAGCTGTGATTTTTCATCCTGGCAGGTAACCACAAGACCCGTCGGTATGTGTGTGATGCGCACGGCGGAATCTGTAGTATTAACGCTCTGGCCGCCGTGTCCCGTGGAGCGGTAAACGTCAATGCGTAAATCGTTGGGGTCGATTTTTAATTCCACTTCTTCAGCCTCCGGCATGATCGCCACGGTGACAGCGGAAGTATGAATGCGCCCCTGGGCTTCGGTAACCGGAACGCGCTGAACACGGTGCACACCGCTTTCATATTTCAGGCGGCTGTAAGCTCCTTTGCCCTCGATTTGGGCGATTACTTCTTTGTAGCCGCCGAGGCCGGAAGCGGAAGAAGAACTGACTACTTCCACGCGCCAGCCTTGAGCTTCGGCATAACGCGCGTACATGCGGAATAAATCCGCGGCAAATAAACTGGCTTCATCGCCGCCGGTTCCCGCGCGGATTTCCAGAAAAACGTTTTTATCGTCATTGGGGTCTTTGGGCAGAAGAAGAATTTTTATTTTTTCTTCCAGTTCACTCTGCTCCTGCTGCAGTTGCGGCATCTCATCGCGGATCATCGCCTTTAGCTCATCGTCATTTTCCGCCAGAAGCCCTTTATATTCTTCGACGCGCGCTATTGTTTTTTCGTAGCGGCGTATTGTATCCACTAATTCGGATAATTCGGCGTGCTCCCGCGCGTATTTCTGATAAAGCCCCTGTTTGGATACCACCTGAGGGTCGCTCAAAAGCCCTTCCAGCTCACGGTAGCGGATTTCAATATCACGCAGTTTGTCGAGAATAACATCCATAATCTATATTAAAATAAAGTTTGTTGTTGATTAAAATGATTAGCGGCACGCGCCGGGTACGGCGAATTATAAAGGGCAGCTACAAATGGAAAGTACGATAAAATGATTTTATCATAAAATTTTTTAAAAGATGTTCCTGATCGCGTAAAAGCGCGGATTATTTTTTCTTTTTATCTTTAGCGGCTTTTTGCTTTTCTTCCTGTGCCTCGTATTTTTTCTTGAATCTTTCCACGCGGCCGGCTGTATCGACAATCTTCTGCTTGCCGGTCATGAAGGGGTGACAGTTGGAACAAATTTCGATTTTTACGTCTTTCCTGGTTGACCGTGTTTCGATAACATTGCCGCAAACACAGGTTATTGTTGTTTTTTTATAATCCGGATGAATGCCTTCTTTCATTTTAGCCTTTTCCTCCTTGGCTTCTACCTATAAATAATTATTACGATATTTCGTCTATTGCAAAGCAGATGCGCTCTCTACAATATATAAAACAAAAACTCAAGCGAATATTTGACCTCTAGGAATTCATGGAATCCAGAAATTCCTGATTGGTTTCCGTCTTTTTTATCTTGCCGATGATGAATTCCATGGCATCAACCGGGTTCATTTCCTGCAAGAGGCGGCGCAGTATCCAGACGCGGTTGAGATTGTTTTTGGGAATGAGCAATTCTTCTTTTCTGGTTCCGGAACGTATCAGGTCAAAGGCAGGGAAAATTCTGCGATCGGCAATACGCCGGTCCAGATGCAGTTCCATGTTGCCGGTTCCCTTGAATTCTTCAAAAATAACTTCGTCCATTCGGCTTCCAGTGTCAATGAGAGCTGTAGAGATAATCGTCAGCGAGCCGCCGTTTTCGATGTTTCGGGCCGCGCCGAAGAAGCGTTTAGGTTTGTGCAGGGCGTTGGAATCCACGCCGCCGGACAGAACCTTGCCGGAAGGCGGCACAACGGTATTATAGGCGCGCGCTAAACGGGTGATAGAGTCGAGCAAAATAACCACGTCTTTTTTGTGTTCGACCAGGCGCTTGGCTTTTTCAATGACCATTTCCGCCACCTGCACATGGCGCGTGGCCGGTTCGTCAAACGTCGACGAGACCACTTCTCCCGCGACGCTGCGCTGCATGTCGGTGACTTCTTCGGGTCGTTCGTCAATCAGCAAAACCATCAGAATAACTTCTTTGTGATTAGCGGTAATGCTATGCGCGATATCCTGCAGGAGTACTGTTTTGCCGGCGCGGGGCGGTGAAACAATCAGGGCGCGCTGTCCTTTGCCGATAGGAGCGAATAAATCCAGTGTTCGCGTGGAAAAATTTTCCGGATCAAATTCGAGATTTAATTTTTCCTGGGGATAAAGAGGAGTCAGGTTATCAAAAAGTATTTTGTCGCGTGCTGACTCCGGGCTTTCAAAATTGACTTCATCCACTTTCAGTAAGGCAAAATATTTTTCGCCTTCTTTAGGTGGACGAACTTCGCCGGCTATCGTGTCGCCGGTTCTCAGATTAAAACGCCGTATTTGCGAAGGGGAGATGTAAATATCGTCCGGGCTGGGCAGATAATTATAATCTACCGCGCGCAAAAAACCGAAACCATCAGGAAGAATTTCCAATACGCCGGAGCCGGAAATAACGCCGTTTTGTTCCGCCTGTGTCTGCAAGATGGCGAAAATCAGATCCTGACGGCGCAGTCCGCTGGCGTCCGGAACTTCAAGTTCCCGCGCCAGGTTGTTCAATTCGCTGATGGGTAATCTTTTGATGTCTTCAATGTTCATAAAATACTTCCTTACTTTATATTATTGATGGGAAATTGCTATTATTGAGATATGATGTATTCACTTTTACCGCGGTATTGTTCCGGAAATAGATATAGGTATTTACGCGCTCTTAACTGCTTAGGATTAATAAACGTTAGGTTGTTTTTTGAATATGTGAAACTCTCCACGAAAGAAAGGGCATAAAAAACCCCTTAACGAACTGGAAATACGTTATATTAATCCGTATTGGCTGTCAAGAATATTTTAACGGCGTGAAAAAGGAATTATTAATCAAAGGCCTCCGGGCGATATACAAATATTTTCTTGCATCTGGCGGGACACTAAACTAAATGATATTTAATAGATATTTATCACAGGAAGGACTTTATGAAAGAAGGGGACAAAAAAGAAAAAAAGGAAGAAGTTTATCCGGAAGTAACCATTGAAGATTTAACGTCTGAACTGCGTGAAGCGTGCGCGCGGGCCGGATGGAGCGCCCTCACGCCGGTGCAGGCAAAAGCAATTCCGTATCTTCTGGCCGGTCGCGATGTGATGGTTCAGTCGCGCACCGGCAGCGGCAAGACGGGCGCGTACCTTTTGCCGATTATGGAAAAAATAGACTGGCAAAAGAAAGTCACGCAGGCGCTTGTGCTGGTTCCCACGCGCGAGCTCGCCCTGCAGGTATCCCAAGAGGCCCAAAGACTGGCTCAGGGAACACAGCTGAACACGGCGGTGGTTTACGGCGGCGTCGGTTACGGCGCGCAGCTGGATGCTTTTCGACGCGGCGCGCAGCTTGTTGTGGGCACGCCGGGAAGAATTCTCGATCATCTGCTCAAAAACAATCTTTCCCTGGATAATTTACAGATATTGATTTTTGACGAAGCCGACCGGATGCTTTCGATGGGGTTTTATCCCGATATGGTAAAAATCAGCAAATATCTGCCCGCGCATGCAATATTAAGCAGCATGTTTTCCGCGACATTTCCGCCGCAGGTAATACGCTTGGCGGAACAATTTCTGCGCGCGCCGCAGCTTTTGAGCCTCAGCGGCAGCCAGGTGCATATCGCTGAAATCGAGCATGCTTATTATGTTGTGCCGGGAATGCGCAAGGACCGTTCACTGGTGCGTATCATTGAAATTGAAAATCCCGCCTCGGCGATTATTTTCTGCAATACCAAAGATACGGTGCACTATCTTTCCGTTGTTTTGAAACGTTTTGGTTATGATGCGGATGAACTCAGTTCCGATTTGGCCCAGAGCATGCGTGAAAAAGTCATGGCGCGCGTACGACGTGGCGCGCTACGCTTTCTGGTCGCCACTGATGTGGCCGCGCGCGGTATTGATATCCCGGATTTATCCCATGTTATTCAGTATGAGCCGCCGGAAGACCCGGAAGCTTATATTCACCGTGCCGGAAGAACCGGACGCATGGGTTCCGGCGGCGTAGCCATTTCTGTGGTCGCGGAAATGGAAAAATTCAAATTACAAAGTATTGCCCGTTATTACAATATTAACATGCAGGAACGTCCCCTGCCGGATGATGAGGAGCTGGAAAGGGTTGTCGCCCAAAGAATAACCGCTCTTCTGGAAGCGCGCCTGCGCGCCCGTGATAATCTGCAGATTGAAAGAATGCGCCGTTTCGCGCAGTTGGCTAAAAGCCTGTCGCAGACAGAAGATCAGTTGGCGCTGATTACCATGCTGCTGGATGATTATTATCAACAGTCACTGCACGCGCCACCCGAACAGCCCGCGGCGGAAGACAAGCCCGCGGCCGCGGTAAAGCAAAAAGCAACGAACAGAAGGCCCCCGCCCAGGAATAAAAAAAACAGGAAGGAATGAAATTGTGAAAAATAAAATTCCATGTGTGGCTAGAAACATAAGTTTTATTGTTTGTTTAATTTCATTATTTTTGTTTGTGTCGTGCGTGACAACGCCTAAAGATTTTATGCCTTCGAGAGCCGCGAAAATCGCGGTTGTTCTGGGCGCGGGCGCGTCCAAAGGCTTTGCGCATATCGGAGTGCTTAAAGTTCTGGAGTCACACAAAATTCCCGTGCATATTGTAGTGGGCACAAGCGTCGGGTCTTTTGTCGGCAGTTTGTACGCTTACGGTTACAGCCCCTATGAGCTGCAGACGATTGCTTTGGGAATTCAAAAAAATGATATTGCCGACTATGTTATTCCGGATAACGGTTTTATCAAAGGGGAAAAACTGGAAAATTTTGTAAACGTCCGGGTAAAATACACGCCGATGGAAAAATTCAAAATTCCTTTTTATGCCGTGGCCACGAACATTCAAAACGGTGAGGAGATGATTTTCGGGCGCGGCAACCCCGGAAAAGCCGTGCGCGCCAGTTGTTCTCTTCCCGGAATTTTTAATCCGGTACTGATCGGCGATAAATATTATGTGGATGGCGGAGTAGTAAATCCGCTGGCGGCGGATGTTGCGCGCCGGTTTGGCGCTGATGTTGTCATCGCCGTGGATATTTCTTCAAGCGTGGAGACGGCACCACCGAAAGCCACGGTCGATACAATCATGCAAGCGGTGGATATTATGTATAACAAGATGGCTTCGCTGAATCTGAAGCACAGCGATATAGTGATAAGGCCGAAAGTCGGGCATATCGGTTCCAGCGATTTTTCCAAAAGGCATGAAGCTATTATGGAAGGCGAAAAGGCCGCCACGGAAGCCATGCCGGCAATTAAGCAGATTATGGAAAAATTGCGCCAGGAAGGAAGGTTGCCTCAATAAATTGCCAGGCGCCAAAAAGATATGGACGCGCTCAAAATCCGTTTTGCGGTAAAAGCAGGCTAAATAATTAGGCGCCCGAGCCCGCTGCCGTCCAAATTAGCCTTGACAAACAAAGACGACTATGATTTACGCATGACCCTATAAATTAAAGGGGTTTTACTCATGAAAAAGACGCTGACCAATAAATCGAATCTTAAACGAAAAAGAACCCACGGGTTTCTTGTCCGTATGGCGTCTAAATCGGGACGGCAGGTGCTTAATCGCCGCAGAGCCAAGGGAAGAAAACGTTTAGCAGTATAAATCAGCAATTTAAAGCTTTTATAAGAGTGGCCGGTCGGTATGCATGAAAGAACAATCTTACCGGAAAGAGGAAAGGGTAACCAGTTCTAGTAGATACAGGGCCATTTACCAGCAGGGGGTTTGGAGAAGCTCAAAAAATTTTACGTCTGTTATATATGAAAACACCCAGGGAATAAAAAGACTCGGGATCACGGTATCCAAAAAGGCGGGCAACGCCGTAAGAAGAAACAGAATCAAACGACTGCTCAGAGAATTTTTTCGCCTGAACAAAGATTTATTTCCCGCGGGATACGACGTTATTTTGATAGCCAAAAAAAACATTCCTCCCCTTACATATCGCGAAACATGCGAAGAACTGACGCGACTCTTCGAGCGGAAAGCTAAAACGTAATCTATGTTCAGAAAAATTTTGATAAAGATAATTGTTTTCATCATTCGTTTATATCAAATCATTTTTCCTTCAGTCTTTTACGCTCAGTGCTGTCGTTTTTATCCTTCATGTTCCGAATATGCCATTTCAGCGATTAAGCTGCATGGGCCAGCGAAAGGTTCATTTATGGGCATAAAAAGGATTCTGCGCTGCCATCCTTTCCATCCGGGCGGATACGATCCAGTAAAATAATGAAAAACAGGGAGGTTCTTCATGGATAAAAGGACATTACTTGCCATAGTCCTGTCACTTGCTGTGCTTTTGACATATCAGATGTTTTTTGTAAAACCGCCGCCACCCCGGCAGGTTCCCGTGGGGACGGATGCTGTAAGCGAAGCGGTTGTTCAGCCGGTGGCCCCGCAAAAAATAACCGTCGCGAAAAGACCCGTTGCCAGACAACATTTGCCGGCTAAAGATATTAAAGTGGAAACACCTCTTTACACCGCGGTTTTTTCCACCAAGGGCGCGTCTCTTAAATCATTTAAGCTGAAAAATTATCAGCAGGATTGCGTGAAATGCGCGGATGATATTTATCCGGTAATTAAAAAAATATTTTTTGGTTCCAAAGATAACGAAAAACCAAAAAGTGACGAGCCGGTGGAGCTGGTAAGCATCGCCGAAGAAATGCCGTATCCGCTATCCGTGACTTTTTCCGAATCCAGCCTGGATGTTCCCGCGAACGCCATGTTTGAGGCTGACGTTGCTTCACTGGATCTGCAAAACGCCAAAGAAAAGAAGCGCCTCGTTTTTTCCGGAATTTACGAAGGCGCGATTAAAGTGGAAAAAACCTTTATCTTTGACCCGGAAAAATACTCAATCGAACTTGATGTCAAAATGTTCAATCTGACCGGTGCGCCGCTAGTTCAGATTCCCAAACTCAGCTGGCATCAATCCATTGATCCGCAGAAAGATTTTGGCCGGTATGATCAAGAAGGCCCGGTAATTTCCGAGGCGGGCAGTATTGAGCGCCTTGAAGTGAAAAAACTCGATAAAGAAATAATTATCGGCCCGAATGTTTTGTGGGGCGGTTTTGAAAGCAAATATTTTATCGCGTCATTTATTCCCGAAAACCCGTCTTTGACCAGCTCGGTTGTGAACCGCGGCGTGGATAATCTGGTTTCCGTCGCCATTACGGGGCAAAAAGAAATAATTCCCGCGGGGCAAAGCGCCGTTGTCGGATATTCCTTATACCTAGGCCCCAAAGAGCACAACATGCTCAAGGAGATGGGAGTCGGACTGGAAAGGGCTATCGATTTCGGCATATTCAAATGGCTGGCCATTCCTTTTTTGATATTTCTTAATTTTCTTTACACCTTTGTTCAAAACTATGGCGTCGCCATTATCGTGATGACCATTTTGATT
>JBFYYA010000150.1:0-2654 GCA_041310245.1 Syntrophaceae bacterium
TCAAAGTTGCGGAAAATCCGGCCATCAGGAGTATGTTCCTGCGCCTCATTGTTTTCAATAATCAGCCGGGTGAGGACGGCTTTTATATTTTTATTAGCGGTGGATTCGATAGCTTCATTAATTGTTTGAAAACGGGATAATTCCTCCAGCGTCACGACCGTGGGGGCGACCATATAAATCTTTCGCTGACTATATCTTTGCAGCGCCTGGGTGGGAGTAATCCAAATATGTTTTGTGACCTCGTCTCCGTCATGAAAGGCTTTTTGTCCTTCCGGCACTTCGGCAATAAAAAATCTGGCATCGTAACGCAGAGGGGAAAGCTCCGGTGTAATCCAGCGGGAAAAATAGTGCAGCCGGTCGACAGCCAAAAACATATTTTCCTTTTTAAGCAAATCGAGAAATTTAAGATTACCTCTGTTCAGATCAGTTCTATATGAAAGCAGTTGCTCTTCTATGTTCTTATCAAAAGAAGTGACTTTGCCGTTTTCCTGCCGAACAAGTAATATTCCCGCTTCTTCAAAAGTTTCTCTTATCGCGGCAGTCAAGATACCTAACGCCGATTGAGCCGAAGGCGCTCCATCCAGAAAAGATATTGATTTTATTAAATCATTTTTTCTGCAGTAATTCGCCATTTCCGGCAGGCAATCATCTGTCTCCACTTTCCCGCCGGGAAAAACATAGGCGCTGGGCACAAAAGCGCTTTTTGAACTCCTGCGCACCAGAAGCACTTCAAAGCCGGATTTATTTCCGTTTGCGCCAGCCCGCATTAGAACAACTGTTGAAGCATCAAGTGGGGTAATTGTCATTTATCCTGCTGATTATTAATAATGAATTATATGGAAACCATTTCAAACTGTCAACAAACAGTTAAAAAATTATGCAGAAAGAATATTAGCTCATTAAATGAAAGTATTTATTATTATCTCAAAAATTATTTTAAATAATTAAAATATTTAAATTCTTTTCCAAATTATTGAATTTAATACAGCTTTGTTTTCTGACAATACTCATATCGCCTTGCAAACCTTAGGCAAACTTGAAAATATGAACTCATTGTGTTATGAATTCATATCAGCTCGCATAATTACCCTATCGGTTTTGTCGCCAGATAAACATTGAGCATCTTTTTATTTATCCGTTTCTTATCTTTCTTTTTTGATATTAAACGGATTGTCATAATTATTAATAGCTGCCATTATCGGCAACATACTGACCATAATAATTAAGGACATTCATGCAAAATAATTTCCAAAATCTTAAATTGCGAAAACCCGAAATATCTGACGCGCACGCAATCTGGAAGCTAATCAAAACATCGCCACCGCTTGATTTGAACTCCCTGTATTATTACCTAATTATTTGTGCCCATTTTGCCGACACATCCATTGTCGCCGAAGATCAGCGTGGAATTTGCGGTTTCATTTCCGCCTACATCCGCCCGGACAGTAAAAATACCTTATTCGTCTGGCAAGTTGTTGTAAAGAATGAATATAAAAGGAGGGGCTTTGCCAGAGCAATGCTGGACTCCCTTTTACATCGAAAATTTGAGTTTCCCATAAATTATCTGGAAACCACGGTTAACCCGTCTAATCAGGCATCCGGTGATTTTTTCCGCTCAACAGCCAAGTTACTAAACACTCAATGCCAGGAAAGTATTTTGTTTTTTGAAAAAGATTTCGGAGACCAGGATCACGAAGCCGAAATACTTTATCGAATTGGACCATTCAATAACTGTTAAGAGAAGGAGAACTGTTTATGGAAACAATCAGGCGAATGGAATCAAAAGTCCGCAGTTATTCAAGATCATTCCCCGTGGTTTTCAAAAGAGCCAAGGATGCATTTCTATTTGATAGCAAGGGAACCCGTTATATCGATTTTTTTGCCGGCGCGGGAACGCTTAATTACGGCCATAACAATGAAATGATGAAAGAAAAAATCCTCGATTACTTGAATAATGATGGCATCATCCATGGACTGGATATGGCAACCGTTGCCAAAACTGATCTTCTGAATAAATTGGAAAGCATAATCTTTAAGCCAAGAAATCTTGATTATAAGGTTCAATTTACAGGCCCTACGGGAACAAACGCGGTGGAGGCGGCTCTTAAACTCGCGAGAATGATCAAGAAGCGCTCCAACGTTATTTCATTTACGAACGGCTATCACGGTTTGACAATGGGCTCAATGTCCGTAACAGCCAACGCTTTCTATCGCGATCAGGCCTTTATCGACAGATCGGACGTGTCATTTCTGCCGTATGACGGATACCTCGGAAAAGAAGTAAATACTGCCTTGTATATGAGGCGTTTTCTCGAAGACAATAGCAGCGGGGTGGACATCCCTTCGGCGATTATTCTGGAAACAGTCCAGGGAGAGGGCGGCATTCATGTGGCCAGCGACGAGTGGCTGCGCGAAATTGAAGCGATGTGCCATGAGTTCGATATTTTGCTGATCATCGATGACATTCAAGTCGGTAACGGGCGAACAGGATATTTTTTCAGCTTCGAAAAGGCGGGCATTAAACCGGATATTGTCACCCTTTCTAAATCTTTCGGCGGATATGGCCTGCCACTTTCTGTTGTTCTTTTTAAACGTGATCTTGATATATGGAAACCCGGCCAGCATACGGGGACTTTTCGGGGCAACAATCTTGC
>JBFYYA010000151.1:0-2714 GCA_041310245.1 Syntrophaceae bacterium
TTTTGTCTGGATGAAATCCGCCTGAATGGTCTTGATCTGCGTCGCGTTTTTGCGCAGCGCCTCGAAGTCGGCATCCGCAGCGTACGCTCCAGGCACGAATGCCGATAAAAACATTCCGCAGATAATAAATAAAAACGATACCTTTGGCCACCGCATTAAAAAAGTCCCCCGTTGATGCCGACAACCTGTCCGGTCATGTAGGAAGCTTCCGGTGAACATAAAAAGCGAATAACGCTGGCCACTTCTTCAGGTTTACCGGCGCGTTCCATGGGAATCATCTTTGTCATTGCCGCCACCGGTGTGCCGGCGGTCATTTCCGTTTCAATCAAACCCGGCGCCACCGCGTTGACGCGGATACCGAAGCGTGCCACTTCTTTGGAAAGAGAACGCACAGCGCCGTTTATTCCCGCTTTGGCCGCGGCGTAATTGGCCTGTCCGCGGTTGGGCATGATTCCTGAAGCGGAGGAAACGCAGATAATCGCGCCGTTTCTCGCCTTGACCATTTCCCGTAAAACCATTTTGGTCACGTTGAAAAAACCTTTCAGCGTCGTATCGATCACGCTGTTCCATTCCTCGTCGCCCATCATCATGAAAAGGCCGTCGGCGGTGATGCCCGCGTTATTCACCAAAACGTCTATTTTTTTATGCCGTCCGATTATATCCTTGATTTTCTCCGCTGTTTGCTCAGTGCTGACAACATCAAACTGCGCGATTTCTCCGTCGGAGCCCGCTTCACGCACCAGCTTCAACGTTTCTTTTGCCGCTTCTTCGTTGGCGTTATAATTAATCACTATAAAATAACCGGCTTTGGCCAGCTCCACGGCGGTGGCTCGTCCGATGCCGCGGCTTGCCCCGGTGATGATCGCAACTTTTTTTTCACTCATCTTAAATACAGGTCTCCTTAAAGTAATTATTTTTTGATATCGTCTTCGTTCAGGCGCAGCGCCTGCAGGACCATTGTGGCTAAAACATTTTCATCGCTTTTGACGATTCCTTCGACCACGGCGTAACTGTCCATCGTGTACTTGCTGGCGACAAAAACAGTGAGCTTTGTATCGACGGGAATTTCGTCTACCATAAATTTCGCGCTTTTAACACCCACCAGCCATCCCTTCACGCCGTCTTTACCCTGCTTTATCCTTTTATATCCCTCGATGACGGCGGCCGTCTGGGCAACTGCCTCAATCAGCACCAGGGAGTTCACCGCGCCGTTGGCAAATAAAGGCCAGGCGGGTGTTACCTTTGCGGCAACAATACCGGAATCTTCCTGCGCGTCTATTACCTCGCTTATTATTTTAATCGGCGCGCGATGCGGGATAATGCTTTCAATATCGATACTTATCATAAATATTTTCTTTCACAAAAGCATATTAAACTAATGAAAAAACACCATTAAAGTCAACAAAAATCGTCTCTTTAAAGCGTTCGTTGATTTTTCACAAATTTTCCGCTAAATATCGACAAATTCAAGTTGCAGGCATTCATTTTTATGGCTACCCAGCACAGAGACAAATTTAATAATTTTTACAATAAAATCCTTAAGCCCGACGCGGATTTGTGCCGGAAGGATTTTACATTTTCAGGATATACATACGGCGAGGTTTTTGAACTGGCCGCGGGTATCAAAAAGATACTTGCCTCTCGAGGCGGGGAAAAAACACTTTGCCTGTGCACCGAGAAAAAATCGGTGACCGCCGCCTGCGTTCTGGCTTCTTTGTCCGGCGCTTGTCAGTTGATTCTTCCTTATTCCTTTTCCGCGCACGCGCTGATGGAAATGCATGAAGCCACCGGTTTTGATGCCGCGATTGCCGACCATCCGGAGGAATTGCCTTCGGGAGTGGAAGTTATCACTCCTCTTTCGGGAAAAATCTCCGATCTCAAACCGGAAGAAATACGCGACCCGGACAAACCTTTTTTACGCCTTTTCACCGGCGGCTCCACGGGCAAACCCAGGGTCTGGACAAAATCACCGCGGAATCTCCTGGCCGAAGCTTTTTATCTGAAAGAAAAATTTGAGCTTACGCCAAACGATTTGTTTGTCGCCACCGTGCCTCCCTATCACATTTATGGTTTGCTTTTTTCAGTTCTGGTTCCCTTCGCGGCGCAGGCGCAGATTCTGCCGGATATTTACACTTTTCCGCAGGAAATAATTTCCGCGATAAACAAAAATAAAGCTAGCGTGCTCATCAGCGTGCCCGCTCATTACCGCGCTTTGCAGGCAGATGATTTATCCGGCGTGTCTTTACGCATCGCGTTTTCTTCCTCTGGGGCGCTTAATCGCGCCGATGCGGCGCACTTTTATAAAAAAACCGGATTGGGCATAACCGAAATCTACGGCTCCACGGAAACCAGTGGCGTTGCCACGCGCAATATCAGCGAAAACACGGAAAGCTGGAAAACATTTGATGTTGTTGATTGGAAAATTGACGGCATGAACGGAAAAAGGCTATGCATTAAATCTGATTTTGCCTCAAAGGAAATGCCGCGCGACGCAGAAGGTTTTTGCATGACGGGCGATGAAGCCGCGCCCGATAAAGACAACCGCTTTATGCTTTTGGGGCGCGCCGACGGTATTGTCAAAGTGGCGGGCAAGAGAGTGGATTTAATCGAGGTGCAAAACAAAATTAAAACACTGCCCACCGTGCAGGAAGCTGTGGTTTTCTGATTTCGGAAGATATTAGTGTTGGTAATGTTTTTTGGCTTTGTTGTTGATT
>JBFYYA010000152.1:0-4502 GCA_041310245.1 Syntrophaceae bacterium
CCACTTTAACGCCCGTGATGTGTTTCCCGTTATCCAGAATAAAACCTTTCACCTTGCTGTAATTCGAAACCTTCGCGCCATGGGCCACGGCGGATTTGATAAAAGCAAGCGTCAGTCTTTCAGGAAAAATGCTGACGCAGTCGCAGAAAATGGACGCGCCGGTGAGTCCCTCGGCGCGCTCGTGCGGCTCCTGCCGCAGAACTTCTTCGCTAGAAATTGTTTTGTGGAACGGGATTTTCTTGCACGCATCCCAGGTAAAGTTTTTATCGTAGGACAGAGCGTCGTAGATGAGCATCCCGATTTTCGCGACCCATTTATTGTTTCTCAGCGGTTTTTTGTAATGGGTCATCATCATCGGCCACGGATATACAAAATTGGGAGCGATATTCTCCAGCACTCTTCTCTCGCGAAGCGATTCGCGCACCAGTCCGATTTCGCCGTTGACCAGGTAACGCAATCCGCCGTGAATCATTTTGGAGGTCGCCGCCGATGTCGCCCATGAAAAATCATTTTTCTCCAGGAGAGCCACTTTCAATCCACGTGTGGCGGCTTCATAAGCCATTGACGCGCCGGTGATTCCGCCGCCGATGACAACAACGTCGAACTGTTCATTATTGTATTTTTCAATAAACCTTTCCATGATAATTACCCTTTATGATCTTGTTGCGCGTTTGGTAATTCCCGTTTCACGGCTTCTTCCGCGTAAATAAGCACCTCTCTCATGATTCTACGGGCATCTTCCGGTTTCTGATTTTTTATCGCCTCATGGATGTCATGATGGAAAATATTGGAACGTTCGACATTGCGGGGATCATCGAAATACAGATGGCCGTAATCCCGAAATATCTGATTGAAAAAATTCAAACCAATGGTGCAAAGCAGATTGTGGGTTGACCTGGCGATCAACTGATGAACGCGGATATCTTTTTCCAGCATATCAAGGTTTGAGCCAAAAACTACCGTTTTTAATTCATCAAGGTCTTCGGGCGTTCTTTTCTCAGCGGCAATATAGGCAATTTGCGGAACGATATACCGGCGCGCCTCCAGAATGTTGATTACTGTTTCCCCGCTGCCATTGGTATGCAAAGCGGATTTGATCAGATCGAAATTGCCGCTTTCGAGATAATTTTTCACATATAAGCCGTCGCCGTGACGGATTTCTACCAAGTCGAGATTTTCAAGTTTCCGCAAAGCTTCACGGACTGTGGCGCGGTTTACATCGAAGGTTTCCGCCAGTTCCCTTTCCGTGGGCAATTTTTCCCCGGGAGCTATTGTTCCGGACATAATTTTTTTTTGAATGATGAATACAATCTCTTCGTGGAGGCGTGCTCGTAAAAGCGGTCGGGCAAAAACATTTTTTTTCGCCATGACTGAATCTCCTTCCCTTCCCGCTTAATTGGCTGGGTGGCTGAACCAATATCTTATTCTTTAATAATTGTCAAGGTTTTTATCTATTTGCACATGAACATCATCTAAGTATTCGCTCTTCTGTTGAATTTTTTTTTTACCTTTAATTATATTTCGATTCTGCCGTTAACCCTGCTTTGCTCATCTCATTCTTACGGCAATATTGACTTTTTATTTTAATTATACGCAGATTATTGTGCTTTCAGGATAATGTGACCAATATTTACCTCAAGGCCTTGTTATAAATAACGCAGAATGCAATAAATGAGTTAGCTAGCGGCGGCATTCTGGAATTCAAAGACAACAGCCCGCCGCAAATAGTGCGGGAAAAAATCTGGACAACCCTGAAGTTGGAATCCTCAAAGGCCTCAATTCCTTATTTTATAAAGTTTTTTGCTTGTGGTTTTTTTGCGAGAGAAGGTATAATCACGTATAAGCTTAGAAAAATACTTGTGCCTATTAATATTTATACACATTGCGGCATTGTCCGATTCATAATACGGATGTTCGGAATAAACAAAAAAATGGAAGTAGGTTTTTGTATGAAAAACATGACGAGAAGAGAACTTCTCTCCATGACTGGAAAGCTGGCTGTCGGAGCTGCCGTGTCAGGACTTGTACCGAAAACTTTGTTTGCCAAGGATGAGCAACCCAACATAATATTCATTCTCATCGATGACCAGAGGTGGGATCATTTAGGTTGCATGGGCCATCCGTTTTTGAAAACGCCGGGCATGGACAAGCTAGCCAGGGAAGGTGTTCATTTCACTAACGCCTTCTGCACCACGTCGCTGAGCAGTCCTTCCCGCGCCAGCTTACTCACCGGACAATACGCCCACAATCACGGTTTGAAAGACAACCTAAGCGCATGGGACAATGAGAAAAACCGGACCTTCTTTGATAACCTCAAACAGGCGGGATACAGAAACGCCTTTATTGGAAAATGGCACATGCCGGGACAAATACCGAAAATCAACAGCCTCGAACGTTTCATCACCTTTGACGCAAGCGGCGGCCAGGGCTACTATTACAACTGCCCGCTCATCATTGATGGAGTGAGGACGGAACGGCCCGGCAAATATATAACTACAGACCTGACAGACTATGCCCTCCAGTTTATCAAGGAGAAAAGCCCAAAACCCTTTTGCCTTTATCTTTCCCACAAGGCGGTGCATTCGCCCTGGAGACCTCCGAAGGATCTGGACGGCATTTATAAAAATGAAAATCTCTCCTTTCTGCCGAAGGAAACTTTCTCTTTTATAAGCCTACTGAGCGGTAAAGCCATAGAGGGAGCTCCTCCTTTTTATACTACAGAGCGTAATTACCGCAGGTATTGCGAAAGCCTGACAGCTTTTGACCGCGAGCTTGTGCGACTCCTTGACGAACTGGACAGATTGGGCATAACACAGAACACGGCAGTTGTTCTGGCAAGCGACAACGGCTATTCCTGGGGCGAGCACATGGACGTGGGTAAAAGAGAGGCATCAGAAGTGAATCTCCGCATACCTTTCCTTGTTCGTTATCCCCAGGGAATCGTGAAACCCGGCAGGAGATCCGAAGGCATGGCCCTGAATATCGACCTTGCGCCCACTCTGCTTGATCTCGCCGGAGCCGCGCCTAAAAGAGACAGTGACGGGATTTCCCTAAAACCGATACTGCAAAACCGTAAGGAAAAGATTCGTGAAAGCTTTCTGTATGAGTACTTTAAGGATTTCCCCTATAATGTACCGGAACAATACGGCGTCCGAACGGAAAGCCACATCTACATGACCTACCAGGGACGCCGGAAGGCCGGAATCTTTGACGTGAACAAAGACCCCGGTTACAGAAACAATCTCATAGACACACCGGAAGGGAAGAGTTTGCTTCCGGAGATGAAAAGGCTACTTGCTCAACATTGGGGAGGTGCCGACGATGAAAAATAATTATCGGCAAATCGAAAAGGGTTCCTTCCTTAAGAGGTTCATCCTGACCTCCGGAACAGCCCTTCTTGGCTGGCTTGTTCTGCATTTTATCAGCGGGCACTTGGGCTGGATTGAAAATCGCATGATGTACAAAGCTGCCATGAATGTGGTTCATGTGGTCCTTTGTTTCTACCTGCTGTTTAACGGATTTTTCGTGTACCGGGCCATGTTCATAAGGGGAGCGGGCTTGGCCGAACGCATTGCCGGTTCTTATCTTACTCCCGTCGCATACGCCATCAAGGAAATCATACGCGTCAGCGAGTTTTTTACCATCGTGGAATCATTCTTTTACTGTCTCTTGACCTACCCGGTACTCGGGCTTTTCGTGTGGCAAGCCGGGTTCTTAGCCGCAGGCGAGATGCTTTGCAGAAAATATTATAAAAACCGTAATCTCTATGAAGGGAAAACGGTCTCGGCCGTTCCCCTTGCCATATCCATATTCTCAATAGTGGCGCTATATTTCTTGTTTTTTTATGATGATGGTGGAGCGGCATTTTACGTCTACATGGAAACCTACAAGATGCTGTTTAAATAAATGGCCCGCACACTAACTCATCTTAACATCTCCATCAAAAACCGGTTCGGCCTGGTCCATCAGAAGATGCGTATACCCCACCTTTATTTACGCCTGCACCAGAAGTTCGCTGATACCGGGCGTTAAAAAAGGATGTTAAATGGCTGAGAAAAAAATCTGGGAAACATTTTTTGACGCACACGCGCCCATCTATGATGAAAACGTATTCACCAAGAACTCTTTAAAAGAAGTTGATTTTCTCACTGAAGAACTGGCACTCAAGCCCGGCGCGTCGATTTTGGATGTCGGCTGCGGCACGGGAAGGCATTCCGTGGAACTGGCCAAACGCGGCCTTAAAGTCACCGGCATTGACTTATCCGCCGAAATGCTCAAAGAAGCGCGTGAAAAGGCGAAAACCGCCGGCGTCGGGGTAAATTGGATTCGCGCCGACGCGACTGATTTCACTTTACCCGCCAAATTCGATGCGGCGATTTGCCTTTGCGAAGGTTCATTCGGTCTTCTGGGCCACCGGGATGATCCGATTAATCAGCCGCTTGCCATCCTTTCCAATATTTCCAAAAGTCTCAAAAAAAAGGCGAAAGCCATATTAACAGTGC
>JBFYYA010000153.1:0-6486 GCA_041310245.1 Syntrophaceae bacterium
TGGGCGGCGGTTGGCTTGAGGCTGAGCCCCAGACCGCTTACTGCCGCGACAGCGCCGGAAAGTTTCAAGAAACCTCTTCTGCTGACGTTCATCGACTAACTCTCCTTTCGTAAAAAGTAAAAAAAATTTTTATGTGCCCGTCCTTTCCAAATACGGGAGGCACGACCGTTTCCAGCGGCACCCATCGTCCACTCTTCATGGAATAATTCTTTAGAAGCAGTGGATCGGAGAGCATGACTTTCAATAAAACTTATTATAACCTGAAAAAAACAGCTGATATCTGCATCAACCCAGCGTTTTTTTCTTAAGCCCCGGTGTTTTTTAAACCTTTAATAAAAATTGCTAAACTTTCTTTTACCAACGTGTGAATTCTTTCGGCTCTTTTTGCCGGGTTGCCCATAAAAAGGAACAGGGAAATAACGCCGTTGAGCAGGCCCCAAATCGCGTTTTGCGTCTGCCGGATATCGATTGTAGCTAAAAAATCGCCCGAGTCAATGCCTTTTTGCAGGATACCGGAGATGAATTTGATGTTTTCGTTTGTTGTCCGAATTAACTCGGCATTTTGCTGCGGAGTTAAATTCATCTGCTCCGTCTGCAGCATGAAGGTCATAAGGATTCTGAAAAGTTCTTTATTGTTAAAAAAATCATCAACATAATGTTGCGCGTATTGGAATAAAAGCTCTTCCGCCGGCGCTTCTTTGGTGTTAAATTCGAGTAATTCTTTATGGCGTTCAATATTATCCGCGACCAGCACTTGAGCGTATATTTCTTCTTTGCTGTCAAAATACAGATATATCGAGCCTTTGCTGACGGCCGCCTTTGCCGCGATGTTATCGACTGTTACCGCTTTGAAGCCGTTGTCAAAAAATAATTTTCTCGCAGCCTTTAATATGTTGTTTCTCTTGTTTTCTTTCTCTTTCTTTCTTTTTTCCTGTGGGGACAAATCAAACTCTCCTTCAGCAGCAAGTAAGTATTTTTTAGCAATAATTTTTCTGACTAATGGTCAACTACAATAATATAAAGGACGTGTCAAGAAATAAATCCCTCCTGTTGGATGTCGCAATTTACTCTTGTAATTTAATTACTTAAGCTTCTCGAGTTCGCGAACAATGCTCTCTAATGGAGGCCTCTCGTTTATATCGTGAACGTCGATATAACGGATTATTCCCTTTTTATCGATGATGATAATCGCTCTTTCCGCGGTGCCGTCCGAGCGCAATATGCCGAATTTTTCCGCTACCTCTCCGTGCGGCCAGAAATCGGAAAGGACCTCAAACCACAACTCCCCCATCTGATTTATCCAGGAATGCAGTGTGGGAATGTTATCCACGGATATGCCCAGCAGGGTGGTCTTGTTTTCATCGAAGATGTCTTTAACGATATTATAACCCGGCCACTGATCGGAACATACAGGTGTCCAGGCCGCGGGAACAAAAGAAAGCAGCACGTTTTTTTTGCCGCGGTAATTTTTGAGAGATATTTTTTTACCGCTGACGGAGGGCAAAGTAAAATCCGGCGCTTTATCGCCGACTTTAACTTTGAGCACACTGTCGGTCGGTTTTTGTTTGCCGGTTTGATAAACATTGCTTTTATAGGCGTCCGACAAAGCCAGGGCGCTCGCCGCGAAAAAACAAAGGATTAATAAAGATAAGGCTAAGTGCTTTTTCATTTCTCTCCTCCCGCTATTTTATACCGGCAAGCTTAATTGCTTGCGCGAGAAACTTTTCGATATCATCATGCGCGCCCAGTTTGGAATACACAACTTTCGGTTTCGTGGAATCATTGAGCTTGACGACGAAAAAATAAGGAGTTCTTACTTCGCCGATGGCTTTGTGAATTTTGAAATCACCGTCGGGAATCAGGGGAAACTCTACGCTGTATTTCTTTTTGTAAGTGTTGACTTCAAATTGCGTGTTGCCCGCGCCGATGCCGACAATTTTGATTTTGTCTTTTATTTTAGAATCGCCACTAATCAATTTGTAAAGGCGATTAACGTTGGGCGCGTCGGCCTGACAGTATGGGCAGTACATGCTGAAAATCTGAATAATCACAGCATGTGCCTTTATCTGATTAATGGTGAATGTACCGCTGCCGGATAAACCAAGGTATTTGAGATGAGTTTTATCCGCTGGCTTGAGCAATTCAATTTCAGGAAAGATATCTCCGGCTTGAGGTGTTTTTTGCGCGAAGGCAAAAATTGCAAAAGCACAAATTGAAAAAACAATAGCGACCGCGATTGATAATTTTTTTAGCATAAAACCCCCTTATTTTTAATTGCGTGATGTTAAATGCCGGACTGCTTTTTCCAGCCCGTCAAGCGTGAGTTCAAACATGGGGAATATTTTCCCGATGCTTTGTATAGTCCATGTATAGCTCCAGTCCTCCTGAGGCACCGGATTGAGCCATACAGAATGACGAAAAGTCTTTGCCAGAAGAGCCAGGTAATCCACAGACGGCTTTGATCCGTGTTGTCCCGAATAAATCGCGCCTCTTGCGTCACCCAGTTCGTAGGGAGCCATCGACGCGTCGCCCACAACAATAAGCCTGGTTTCCGGATCAAAACGAGTAAACTCATCCACGGAAACAGGTTTTTTGTAGCGTTGCGGGTCCAACCACACATTTTTATAAACAGTGTTGTGAAAAAAGTAAATATCCAGTTCTTTAAACTGAAATCTGGCGTAATTGAAAAGAATCTGCACTATTTCCACATACCGATCCATAGACCAGCCGCCGTTATCAATTATCAACTTTACTTTCAGACGGTCGGAAAGGCGACGGTCAAACACAATTTCAATTTCACCCGCGTTGCGCATGGTCTGGTAAATTGTTTTGTCTATATTGACCACGTCCTGCGGCCCGGTCGGCGTCAGATTTTTTAGTCTTTTGAGCGCTTCGCCGATTTGTGAGGCGGTAATCGGCCCTTCCTGTGAATAGTCGCGGTAGCGGCGCTCCATGGCCACTTTGATTGCTGATTGATGTTGAGAAACACCTCCCACGCGCAGGCCGCCCGGATGTTTGCCTGAATGACCCACCGGCGACGTGCCGTGTGTGCCGATCCAGTAATTTCCGCCGTGATGCGCTTGGGTCTGTTCTTTGAGTCGATCCATAAAATACTGCATCAGTTCTTCCGGCGTCATTTTTTTCAGTTCCTCTTCGGAAACGCCAAGCGCCTCCGCCATCGCGCCCGGATCTTTAAGCCATTCAGTAAGCAGCGCTTTGGCCAGCTCGCCCAGCTCTTCCTGTGTCGGTTCGATTTCTGTCGCGCCGTGAAAAGCCACGGAAAAAGCCTGATCGTAAATATCAAAATACCTTTCGCTTTTTACCAGCAGAGAACGAGCGGCGATATAGAAATCTTCAAGTGAACGAACCAGTCCCATCATCAGGGCTTTTTGCAGGCGCAAAAAGGAAGTCGGAGAAATCGGGATTCCTTTATCGCGCAGCAAATAGAAAAAATCGACAAACATGCTTTCTTAATCCTTGCCAGTTAATAAGCCTGTAGCCATTTGCAAATCGGAACTTTTTTTGAACAAAACGCCCATATAAGGAATGGCGCCGTTTTTGAGATCCTTCCAGTGGAAATCCGGATCAGCCTGGAGCGCGCGCACCCAGTTAATCAGCTCGCGCGTGGCCGGTTTTTTCTCCACGCCGCGAATTTGGCGCAAATTGTAGAACGTTTCCATGCACGCCGTGGCCAGATCGTTTTTCAGCGTAGGAAAATGAACGCTGATTATTTTGCGCATTAGTGTTTGATCCGGGAACGCGATGTGATGGAAATTGCATCTGCCTAAAAAAGGATCAGATAAATCTTTTTTCGCGTTTGAGGTGATAACAATCACCGGGCGGTTTTTGGCTTTTATCGTGCGGTCGATTTCGATAATGTCGAACTGCATCTGGTCAAGAATGTCGAGCATGTCGTCCTGAAAATCAGTATCGGCCTTGTCGATTTCATCGATTAGCAAAACAACTTTTTTATCGGAGGTGAAAGCCTGGCCGATTTTTCCCATTTTGATATATTCTTCAATTTTACTTACATCGCGGCCGGAATCGGCAAAACGGCTGTCATTTAGACGCGTGAGCGTGTCATACTGGTAAAGCGCTTCAACAAGTTTCATGCTGGATTTGACGTTAAGGATGATCAACGGCATTTGTAAATTTTCCGCTATCGCGTGCGCCAGCATGGTTTTTCCGGTGCCAGGCTCGCCTTTAAGCAATAGAGGCATTTCCAGGGCGATGGAGATGTTCACAATCTTGGCCAGTTCATCATCAAGAACATAGTGAGTTGCCCCGCTGAATTTCGCGGGGCGTTTTTCTGAAGGTGTCATTAAATTACTGCTCCTTTTCTTTTCTAATCAATGTACTAAACATAGCACGTTTTTCATCAAAACTTAATCGGAATATAAGCACTTAACCATTTACAAACAAAAGAGCGTTTCCTAAACGTACTCTTTGGGTGATTATAGCGCTCTGGCGGCAATGTCCAAGGGGCTGGCAAAGAAAAAAACAATCAAAATAATAAAATTAATCACTTTAATAGTCTTTTAAAATATTTAAAAATATCTTGACTTTAATTAATATTGTAAGTAAAAAAGTGTCTAATTTCGTAAGATATGCTTTGCATACGCAAAGACTGTACGGAAGGGTAAGTTGAATTTAGACATATTGATATACAAAGATAAGCCGCCGTATTTTTTATTATCCAGGCGGTTTTTGGTTTTGTCATTGTGTTGGTTCGACTTGGAAATTTAAGAAAGGAGGATTCAATACAATGTCAGAAGGCAAAGTAAAATGGTTCAATGAGCGCAAAGGTTTCGGCTTTATTGAGCAGGAAGGCGGCGCGGATGTATTTGTTCATTTCAGCGCTATTCAGTCCGAAGGTTTCAAAACCTTAGCTGAAGGCCAGGCCGTAAGCTTTGATATCAAGCAAGGTAAAAAAGGCCCGGAAGCGGAAAACGTCAAAATCATTTAGTGTTTCTAAACATAAAACTAAGGCCTCGGAATATGAAGATATCTCCGGGGCTTTTTTTTACCAGAGAATTTGATTCCAATCTTATTAATATAACTTGACAAAATCTGATTATTTAAGTTTATTTTGATTTTATTGCGTTTATTCTTAATCATTTCAAGAAGTAAGGTTAGGGGGACTCATAGTGTATTTTTCCAAAGAAATGCTTGAAGCATCTTCGACGCTCACCAAAAAATGGGAAGAAGAAGTTAAAAAAGCACTGAAGAACAATCATGACCGCAAAGAGCGCTTTACCACGGTTTCCGACATGGAAATCAAACGGCTCTACAATCCGGAAGATATTAAAGGCGTTGATTTCGAAAAAGACATTGGTGTTCCGGGAGAATATCCTTATTTACGCGGCAATCAGGTAACTGGTTACCGCGGACGTTACTGGACATTCCGCATGTTCTCCGGCATGGGCTCGGCCCAGGATACCAACCGCCGCTGGCACATGCTTTTGCGCGAAGGCCAGACGGGGCTTTCCACCGCTTTCGATTTTCCGACGCTCATGGGTTACGATAGCGACTCGCCCAAAAGCTTGGGCGAAGTGGGCAAATGCGGGGTGGCTATAGACACGCTGGAGGATTTTCTCGCGCTTCTGGAAGGCATTCCGCTGGATAAAGTAACCACCTCGATGACTATAAATCCTCCCGCGACTGTTTTATGGGCGATGTATTGCGCGGCCGCTCAAATCAAAGGAGCCCCTCTTGCCAAAATCGGCGGCACCATTCAGAATGACATGCTCA
Organism: Syntrophaceae bacterium; assembly: GCA_041310245.1. Lineage (GTDB taxonomy): Bacteria > Desulfobacterota > Syntrophia > Syntrophales > Smithellaceae > UBA4810. The sequence continues at coordinate 5,752 of JBFYYA010000153.1, forward strand.
AGGAATTTATCGCGCAGAAGACTTTTATGTGCCCGCCGGAACCATCGGTAAAGCTCATAAGTGACACGGTGGAATTCGGTGCGAAACATGTTCCCAACTGGAACACCATCAGCATCAGCGGCTATCATATCCGCGAGGCAGGCTCCACCGCCGTGCAGGAATTGGCTTTTACTCTGCGCGACGGTATTGAATACGTTGAAGACGTCATTCGCCGCAAAAAAATGCCGGTGGATGAATTTGCACCGCGCCTTTCCTTCTTTTTTAATTCACATATTGATTTTTTTGAGGAGATCTGCAAAATGCGCGCGGCGCGGCGCATGTGGGCAAAAATCATGCGTGAACGTTTTAAGGCGAAAGATCCCCGCTCTTTGTGGCTGCGTTTTCACACACAAACGGCCGGATGTTCGCTGACGGCACAGCAACCATACAACAATGTTGTCCGCACGACGGTGCAAGCCCTGGCGGCGGTACTCGGCGGAACACAATCGTTGCACACTAATTCTCTTGATGAAGTTCTCTGTCTGCCTTCCGAGCATGCCGTAGAAATCGCTCTGCGCACGCAGCAGATTTTAGCCGAAGAAACGGGGGTGGCCAATACCATTGATCCTCTGGCCGGTTCCTACTTTATCGAGTCTCTCACCAATGAAATGGAAGAAAAAGCGTGGGAATATATTCATAAGATTGATGAGATGGGTGGCATGATTGCCGCTATTGAAAAAGGTTTCCCTCAGATGG
>JBFYYA010000154.1:0-4216 GCA_041310245.1 Syntrophaceae bacterium
CGCTGTCGCCGGAATATTTGAGATACGAGCGCGCAAAGGATTCCGCGTATGAAGGGTAGCCGTTGAAATCAAGGTCCATCGTGAAAAAAGCGACTTCCGCGGCCACGTCAGAACAGCGGAAACGTTCGTTAAATTCTATGCAGTCATAAATTATAATATCGTCGGAAACACAAATATGCTCCAGATGCAAATCGCCGTGGCAATCGCGAATTTTATGCTCGCTTACTCGTTTTTTGAAAAGGAATTCGTTGTTGGACAGGAAATTTTCAACATAGGCGCTGATAAATTCATACTGATACGCGGGGATGGTTATCCCTATGTATTTTTTTGTTTGAGCGAAATTTTCCTCGTGGTTATGGCGGATGGTTTTAATTTCTCCCATCTCATCGATATGGCCGCCTGTTTGCGCCTCTTTGTGAAAAGCGGCGATTTTCGCGGCGATCGCGTCCATGGTATTTTCGTCGGCTTGCCCCTGGGCAAGCAATGTTTTCAGCATCTTGTCCAAAGGGAGTTTTTTCATTACAACCGCGTAATCCACAATCGATTTTCCCTCTCCGGCGACAAAACCCCCTTTATCATTTATGGCAAGAGGGTCAACGCGCAGGTAGATACCGTGAGCCAATCGCCGGTTTAGTCTTAATTCTTCTTCGCAATAAAATTTTCTTTTCTCGAGTGTGGTGAAATCCAGAAATCCGAAGTTAACAGGTTTCTTGACTTTGTAAACAATATCGCCGGCGATAAAGACGTAGGATATGTGTGTTTGCACGGTTTCCACAAAACCAGGTTTGTGGGGGTAAAAATCCGGTTTGTTCATTGCCTCGATTAATCGGGGATCGCTCATAAAAAATTATCCTTTGCTTCCGTCAGTGTAAGGAGTCACGCCATTTATCTAAACAATAAAAGTATTGATAATCAAGCGAAAATTAATTTGTTTTGACTTAAAAGATTTGCTAAAGTCTGTTTCAGGAGAAAATATACAATGTTTAAAAAGCTGCGTAAAATAGTCACCACCAAATTCGCGGGAAAGGTTCTTTACGCGATCATCCGGCTTTATTCGGCGACATTTCGCGTTAAGATGGAAAATGAGCCTCAATGGGTAGAAGTACTGGACAAGGGAGGCCGGGTTTTGCTTTGTATTTGGCATCAGCATTTTTTTATCGCTGTGCGATTACTTTCCAAATACCGTAAATACAAACCGTGTGTAATGATTTCCCGTAGCCTGGACGGAGACATTGCCACGCGGATTGTCGAAGCAGGGGGTGTTTCTGTTGCCCGCGGCTCGTCTTCGCGCGGCGGCAAAGTCGCTTTGAAAGGTATGATAGAAATGCTTTCAAAAAACGGATTCGGCGCGCATATTATAGATGGGCCGCGCGGCCCGGCGGGTGTGGTAAAACCCGGCGCTATCGCGATAGCCTATGGAGCAGATGCTGTATTAGTCCCCGCGTCTGCGTCTGCGGATCGCGCCTGGTATATGAGAAGCTGGGATAAATTCTTTATTCCCAAGCCTTTTGCCAAGATTACTATACGCTTTTATCCTAACATCAAATTGCCGCAATTGAAAAATGATAATGATTTTGAGAAGCAAAGAAAAAATCTGGAAAACATTATGCTGCCCGATCTTTATGTTTGATTTTATAAACGGTGATTAATTTTCCAGCCAGCGGGAAATCTTTTTAAGTTCTTCTTTCCATCTGTCGGCTGGTCGCACCTTTAGGAAAGCGTCGAACAGATCATCAATTATTTTAACGGCTGCTTCGATCAGATAAATTCTTTCCAGAAGATTTCCGTCTTTATCTTGTGGGTTTTCCGGCGGTTGCGTTAAGGGCAGTTTCAGAGATTGAATGTCGAAGGTATCCGCCTTGAAAATAAATTCCCATTCGTTTTTGTCATGAATAAGCCTGATTCCCGCTTCCTTTACCTTTTTCCCCTGGCGCAGCGCTTCCTTCCCTTCTTTCAGTTCGGCATGCAATCCGGAGCAGACAACGCCCTGGGCGTATTCTCCCTCGCCCGCTTCCAGCGCGATTCTTTTTAAAAAATGGAGTTCTACTTCTTGCCCGCCGGTAAGCGCGATGTTGCCGCCGCGTTCTTCGGATTTATACCACAACCAGGTCAGAAATTCGCGGCCGATCAGAGAAATTGAATCAGGCGATTCGAAAGCGCCCTTAAGCTGAGTTGCTTTATCCTGCGGCGAGAATCGCTTAAGGCTCAGCGCGAAAGAATTTTTAAATAAATCAGAAAAATCATCGGCTACTTTGTCGGCAAGCGCTGAAAAGTAAACGGTATTTTTCCCCAGCGACCATAAGACGTCATAAAAAGAAGGCACGGCGTCTTGTCTCGACATAATTTCCAGCTCCACTTTTTCCTTTATGCCCGCCGCGGTTTGTTTTCCGATTCTTTCTTTGCCGCTTTGGGCAAGATACCGCCTTTCTTCCTCCAGCAATTTTAACTTCAGGAGTTTGGGCGCGATGAGTTTGCGGTCAATCCGCAGACAGAAAATAAGATAATCGCCCAGAATATAATCCGCGTGTTTAAAATCGGCATCCAGTACGTCAGTCAGCGAAACCCAGCCCATCCTTTTTTCCTGTGTGGCTTTTTGCTGATCCCGGTAAGCGCAAGCTTTAATTTGTTTGTTGATGGAATTCAAAAAATCCCGCGGTAAATCACCATCCACATGAAAACGCGCGAAAGAAAAACCACCTTTAAGTAATCCCATAGTCAGCACCTCGCAGGCCGGCAACGTATATTAAGCCCAGGGTGACTGTCAAGAATTAATCGTGGAGAAAACACCCGAATAGTGATTGTGTTCAAGCGTGACTGTCGTATAATTATCCATAGACACAAGGTTTTTTTTGTGTTAGTGAGCTTCATATTTCGAGGTTAAAAATCCATGAAAATCCGGACAATCGGCATTGTCGCCAACATTGAAAAGGCGAATATCACCCGGCATATAAGCACGCTGAAAAAGTGGCTGGAAAGAAAAGGCGTGAAGGTTTTTCTGGCGCGAGAACTTGCCGGCAAAATGGGTTTGACCGGCGCGCTTAATTGGGATGATCTGGCGAGAAAGTCTCAGTTGCTGGTTGTCTTTGGCGGTGACGGAACGATGCTGCGCACCGCGCGCCACGTTGCCCGGTATAACGTGCCGATTGTGGGCGTCAATATGGGCAGCTTTGGATATCTTACCGAAATAAATTTAAACGAATTACATGACGCGCTTGATTTGATTTTGCGCGGTAAATATTTAGTGGAAAAAAGGATGATGCTTTCCGTGTCGATAAAAAACGGCGCTTCTTTAATTAAAGCGGGCGAAGTGCTAAATGACGTGGTAATCAATCGCGGAAATCTTTCAAGGATAACAGAATTGGAAACGTCGGTGAACGGAGAGTATCTAACAACCTATAAGGCTGATGGACTGATTATTTCCACTCCCACCGGCTCCACCGCTTATTCTCTTTCCGCGGGCGGCCCGATTGTTTTTCCGGGTAAAGAATTGATTATTATCAACCCCATTTGCCCGCACACCCTGACAAATCGGCCGATAATTTTTCCGCATGACGCGGATTTGAACATAACTCTCTGGTCGAAAGAAAAAGGCGCCACGGTAACCCTGGACGGTCAGGAGACCTACCAGATAAAATCCGGCGACGCGGTGATGATAAAAAAATCTAGATACGCGGTAAAATTGGTTCTTTCGCCGCACCGCGGTTACTGGGAAATTTTGCGCTCCAAGCTTGGTTGGAGCGGTTTGCCTTCAGGGACGGGGAAAAGAAAAAATGCTGAACGACCTGAGCATTAAAAATTTCGCTATTATTGACGAGCTTAATGTCGCTTTCGGCGATGGCCTGAATATTATTTCCGGAGAAACAGGCGCCGGGAAATCGATTATTATCGGCGCGGTCAGTCTTCTTTTAGGGGAGCGGGCTACTTCCGACATGATCCGCTCGCAGACGGATTCCGCGGTTGTGGAAGCGCTATTCAACATCAGCGCGCACGAAGGTCTTAAGCAAAAACTTGAAGAAATGGGTTTTTCCGCTTCCGAAGAGCTGGTAATCCGCAGGGTAATTTCTCGCTCGGGTAAAAACAAAGCGTTAATTAACGGACAGATGGCGACATTGGCAAACCTGGCGTCAGTGAGCGAATCCCTGATTAATATTTGCGGTCAGCACGAGCATCAGGTTATTTTAAACGCGGATAATCACGTTGATATTCTTGATGAATT
>JBFYYA010000155.1:0-4450 GCA_041310245.1 Syntrophaceae bacterium
ATTATTTCAATGCTATGGCCATCAAAGTACAGGCCATAAGGCGCGCCGGCGCCGCGGCCCTTGATTTGGCTTATATTGCCGCGGGGAGATTTGACGGTTTTTGGGAATTAAAATTAAAACCATGGGATACGGCCGCCGGAAGCCTGATTGTTCAGGAAGCGGGGGGATCTATATCGGATATGTCGGGCAATAACTGGAATATTTCATCAGCGGGAATGATTGCTTCCAACGGTTTAATCCATCAGCAAATGCTCGATATCTTGAAAAAGACAAGACGCGGTTAATTTATTTATTCATGAAATAATTACAGTTAAAAGCAAATCACTGATTCGCGATTACTGATACCAGAATTTTTCTCGTGCGCGGGCCGTCGAATTCGCAAAAAAATATCGACTGCCAGGTGCCTAATAACAAACGGCCGTTTTCAATCAGAATTAACTGCGAGGAACCGACAAGGCTTGCTTTTACATGCGCGGCGGAATTTCCTTCCGCGTGCCGGTAGTTAGCGTTAAATGGAGCCGCCCTTTCCAGCGAGGCAAGAATATCGCGGGGAACGTCGGGATCAGCATTTTCATTGATCGTAACGCCCGCGGTTGTGTGGGGAACAAAAACAACGCAAATGCCCTTGCTGATTTTTTCCTTGTTTACGTGAGCCTGAACAATTGACGTAAGGTCAATCATCTCTGATTTACTGGTAGTTTGAACTTTTATTTCTTTCATTGATTATGCGGCGCGAGATCAAATTATCTCGCTGATTTAATCGCCTGATAAACATCGACAATTATTTGTTCGGAAACTTTACTAAGCGCGTGGCTCATGGCCTGAGAGTAACCGCGCGGGGTTTGATCTGACAGCAATTCTTCATGTCTGTATTTTTTTTGATAAACAACTCTTTTGTCAACTTCCCTTCTTTTGGCATCCTTGAGTGTCACCTCAAGGCACAAGACAGCGACTTTTTGATTTCTTTCCATTCGCAAAAAGAACTCTCCGACACTTGCCTCAATAAGATAATTTGTTTCTACCGAGCTGTAGCGGGAAAAAACAGCGTGGAAAAATTTACTCGCCTGCATGTCGCGCAACAGAATATCGGCAACCATGTCCGCCGGATTTACCGCCCAGCGGTTATAGCTGAAGAAATCAACCGAATAATTATCAGCGCGAAAAATCATGTTTTGGGTATTATACGCCGCGGCTATCGTAAAGCGGTTAAAACGAACTGTTGAATTCAGCTGCGGAAGTGTTTTTAAAACAGGAGCAGGATAATCCAGCAGATAATATTGAATTTCATAGCCGGGTTTTCCCGTGGACGAACATGCCACGAAGAAAAAAAGCAAAATAACAACAACGGGAAATAGTATTTTATTTTTACTGATTATCATTAACTTATTCATTTTATATAATTGTCACTCCATAGGTTTTCTGGGTGGGGGCGGCCGCTTAAAAAACAATTCGGAAGGATTTTCGTTGATGCTTTCAGAAAATGACTGAAGGTTTTCCATAGTAACGCGCAAACCCTCCATGGCTTTGTCTATGTTGGCAGTTGTGGATTCCAGATTGGACATAACGCTGTTGGTCTGTTTCCCTTCAATAAAATTTTCCACGGCCAGCGTGGTATTTTTTAATTGGTTGGATAAGCCTTTAAAATCAACCGCTTTTATACTTTTCATTATTTCATTGGTGTCCGCCAGAAACCGACTGATTTCGGAGCGGCGCGACGGAATAACAGGATAACTTGTCTGAAAATTAATTCTCGGAGAACTGGATTTTTCACCGGGCCTTACCTGATCTAGTTCGATAAATACGATTCCGGTTATGCCTGTTGTTTTGAGTTGTGCTTCTGTATGATTCTGCAGATCGGAAGACATCTCTATCTTCATAGCCACTTCAATCAAGCGATCATCCGGAGCTACCTTAATGCTCTTTACTTTGCCTACTGCCACGCCGCGGTACTTAACAGTGGAATCAGCCTGCAAACCCTGAACCGATTCATCGAAATAAGTGACATAGATGGAGCCTTTCCTGAAAAAGTCGGCGGCGCCAACCCAGATTATTATAACGGCGGCCAAGACAGTACCGGTGATAACAAAGATTCCGATTAAAAATTTTGAAGTTCTACCTGCCATATACACTGCTCCGCTGATTTTTCTCGGGCAATTGCCTGAGAAAAAAACTACGTACCCTGGGATCTGTAGATTTTTCTTTTAGCGTTTGCGGCTTTCCTTCCGCGATTATGCCACGGGCGGTTTTATCTAACATTACTACTCTGTGGGCGATTTTGCAAATAGATTCTAGCTCGTGCGTGACAATCACCATAGTCGTGCCAAGCGCTTCATTGGTTTTAATGATCAAATCGTCAAGTTCCACGGCAGTAACAGGATCAAGCCCCGCGGAAAGCTCATCAAAAAACAGCACCGTAGGATCCAGTGCCATCGCCCGGGCAATGCCCGCCCTTTTTTTCATGCCGCCGGATAATTCTGAAGGATAGTGATTTTCATATCCAGCCAGATTAACCATGCCTAATTTCATCTTGATAATCATGTTTATCATGTCGGAATCAAGATTTGTATATTCCTGAAGCGGCAAGGCAATGTTTTCTTTCAATCTCATGGAGCTGAATAAGGCGCTTGATTGAAAAAGCACCCCGATATTCTGGCGATAATCATGCAGCTGATCTTCTCGGGCGGTGACAATATCCATCCCCTGGAAAATCACCGAACCGGCAGAAGGTTTTTGTAAACCGATCATTATTTTCAGCAAAGTCGATTTGCCGCAGCCGCTTTCACCCACAACGACAAGTATTTCTCCTTTGTTCACCTGAAAATTAACATTTTCAAAAACAATGTTATCTTCAAAGCTCGCGGAAAGGTTTTTCACAATAATAATCGGTTCATTTTTTTGAGCAGGCAAATCTATACCCCTATCTCAGATAATATAATGTTACGGCAAAAATAGAATCCACCACCACGATAAGAAAAATCGCGGATACGACAGCGGATGTGGTATATTTTCCCACATCCTGAGCGCCGGAACGGACTTTGAACCCTCTTTGGCAACCGATTCCGGCAATCAGCGCGGCAAAGACGCCTGCTTTAATCAGGCTGGTGACAATATCGAAGACCTTAATAGTTTTCAGTGATTGCGTAAGATACGTATTTATTGTCAAATCAAGTCCCGTGACCCCGACAATCATCCCTCCCAAAACACCGAAAAAATCCGCGTAGATGGTTAATATCGGAACAACTATAATCATCGCCAGTACTTTGGGCACGGCAAGAAATCGGATGGGGTCAAACCCCATAATTTTCAAAGCATCAACTTCCTCATTTACCACCATCGTTCCGATTTCCGCAGCGAAGGCTGACCCGGAGCGTCCGGCTACCAAAATCGCCGTCATGATCGGCCCTAGTTCCTTTACCATCGCGAAACTTACCAGAGATGGAACATAGATATTAGCACCCACCTGCTTTAACTGCAAAAAGGACATAAACGCGATGATTAAACCAATAAGCACACTGATTAGTCCGACGATCGGCAGCCCATCTACTCCGGCGCGCTTCATGTAAAAAAGAACGTCTTTAACCCGCAGTGTCCGAGGATGTAAGATAGTGTAAAAAAGGGCAACTAACAATTCACCGACAAATTCAACAACCTCGATAAAATCTCGCGCGATATTGACAGACGCGTCCCCTATTTGCGCAATAAAAGAATCGGGTGTGGCTTTTGGTTTCAGAGGATTTTTTGCTAAAGCCTGTTCATTGATAACGCTGAATATCCGTTTTGCTTCGCCGGTTACATCAACAAATAGACATTTAATGTTCTTATCGTTAAAATCTTTTTGTATTTGCATTAATGACAGAGCCGCGGCGCTATCTAAATAAGAAATACCAGAAAAATCAATATCGATTTGTCTTAATTTTCTGGCGCCTGCCAGAGCGTAAATATCGGTGGAAAATTCTTTTAAGTTATACAAGCTGAAACTTCCCGATAAACGGACAAAGATATGATCCTTGTTTTTATCGGTTGATATTTTATAAAGTTTTTCCCGAACCTGTTCAACGCTCATAATATTTTTATCTTTTTCTTTTGATCGCCTTTAATAACATCCATTATTCCGTAAATAAGTAGCGTTTTGACTATCTGTTTGTCAACGCGAAACTCGATTTTGCCTACAACATCTTGCACATTTCATTCAATTCTTTGAACATTTCATTTAGGGACAAGGGGTAAAATGGGTGGTTTTTGTGACGGCCTGGTGTTGTCTTTTTCCCATATTATACGTATTATCAGTTACTTACACTGTTTTACTAATTTATTCATCATTTTGGCACGATCTTTCCATTATCTAAGGGCAAATAAGATCAGAAGGAGGATTCAGATCATGAAAAAGACATTAGGAACAATTTTGGTAGCAGCGGCAGTCGTAATGCTGACCGGAACTTTTGCTTTTGCC
>JBFYYA010000156.1:0-2865 GCA_041310245.1 Syntrophaceae bacterium
CGAAAATCGTAACATTGACAGCGCGAAAGTATCGTCGCCGGAACTTTGTGGTTTTCTGTTGTGGCGAAAATAAAAATCACGTGCGCGGGCGGCTCTTCCAGTGTTTTTAAAAGCGCGTTGAAGGCCTCGCGCGTCAGCATGTGCACTTCATCGATAATATAAATTTTATATCTGGCTGCCGCGGGCGCGAATTTGACATTTTCACGCAGTTCGCGGATTTCATCGATTCCGCGGTTGGAGGCGCCGTCAATTTCCCGCACATCCAGACAGCGGCCGGCGGTAATTTCTTTGCAGTTAGAGCAGATATTGCAGGGAGTTGGCGAAGGGCCTTTTTCGCAGTTGAGAGATTTGGCCAGAATTCTCGCCACGGAAGTTTTGCCGACGCCGCGCGGCCCGGAAAACAAAAACGCGTGCGCCACGCGTCCCTGGCCGATAGCGTTTTTCAGTGTTTTTACGACGTGTTCCTGACCAGATACATCTTCAAAAGTTTGCGGCCGGAATTTGCGGGCTAGTACTAGATATTCCAATTGGTCCTCTTATAACTTTTCACTTTGCGAATTGAAACCTTTGTAACACTAATAATTGACGCTCCCATGTCATTCCGTACTTGGTACGGAATCCAGTATTATTGAAACTGGTTCCCGGCCTTCGCCGGGACGGCGTCTGGATACCGACCTGCGCCGGTATGACGGGAAAAAAGTAATTTTTCAAAGGTCTCGAATTATAACTGGTGGCCAGGTTTACCGCAACACACGGTGGAACATTGCTGCCGCTGCTTCCTTCCGGACCTGACGGGGTTCACAAGCCTCCGTTGCACGGGACCCGGCCATGTTTTATTAAAACAGATACACAAAACTCTTAATTGATAAATGAACAGGAATCAACACTAATTTTATTTTTTGACTTGTAACGGGTAATCAAGCTGTTATCACTTATGTTTTTAAAATTTTGCACAATAAAATGGCGGAGAGAGCGGGATTTGAACCCGCGGTACACCTTTGGGGGCATACACACGATTTCCAGTCGTGCTCCTTCAGCCGCTCGGACATCTCTCCGCTTATATTATGTTATGTCATTACGGCCCGGCGCATCGTGGCCTTTGCTGGAGTTTTGGCCGGGGAGAAATCTTTTTTTGGCGGCTCTTCAATAAGATTCCTCGTCATGACAAATCAATTTTCAAAAAACATTTATTTCTGGCGGAGAGAGGGGGATTCGCCCGATATTCATCGGGTGTCGGGCTTGCGCCCTCCAAACCCTTCACCGCACCTTTGTTTTCCGTGCGTGCAACTGGCGGAGAGAGGGGGATTCGAACCCCCGTGAGAGCTGTTGGCCCCCAAATCGATTTCGAGTCGATCCCGTTACGACCACTTCGGTATCTCTCCGTTATTTAATCAAACTTTCTATAATTCGTTTCTTTATATCTTTCTTGCCATCGCTGCTTTTCAAATATTCTTCGCGTCTGGCTGCTTCTTCTTTTGTGTTATATGCTTCATAACATAATAGCTTAATAGGTAGGCGGTGTTTTGTAGATGGTACACGCCCGGCTGCATGTTCTGAGTATCTTCTTTTTAGATCCCTTGTCATTCCTATATAGAATTCTTTATCACGCTCGCTTTGAAGTATGTAAACATAGTGCATAATTTTAAATCGATTTAAATCGATTTCGCCCTGCATTCGCTGGGCGCCCTGCGTATGCCGGGCGAGTCGATCCCGTTACGACCACTTCGGTATCTCTCCGTTATTTAATCAAAACGTCTATATTTACTGCTTTACCGACGCGGGCGCGGATGTTACCCTCTTTTGGCGAAAAAATCTACTCAAAATTTCCCCGCATTCATCACTTAGAATTCCTTCGGTTATTTCCACCTGATGATTGAGCCGTTCATCCTTCAGGATATTATACAGAGAACCAACAGCGCCGGTTTTCGGGTCGCGCGCTCCGAAAACGAGACGGGATAAACGGGCCTGAATAATAGCTCCGGCGCACATAACGCACGGCTCCAGCGTCACATAAAGCGACGCACCGTTAAGCCGGTAATTGCCAAGCGCATCGGCCGCCTTTCGCAATGCCAGCATTTCCGCGTGCGCCGAAGGGTCATTATTTGCAATCGGCGAATTATAGGCGCGCGCCAAAACAATTCCTTCGCTTACCACAACCGCGCCCACCGGCACTTCATCCGCGTCGAAAGCTTTACGTGCTTCATCCAGCGCTATTTGCATATACTCTTCATCGGTTTTCATTTTCTTCTCGCCTGCCATCCGGGAATAAGTTGTAATTTTGCGCGCGGCAAAATGTTTTGCCAGATGACAAATTTATTTGTTATTGTTATCATATTGTTGATTTTGTGGCAAATGCCGTATATGATTCAGTTATCGGACGGCCTTGATTTTTTAAAAGTCCGATATTAAGAGAGCGGATAATAATGGATTCAAAACAAGCCATATTATGGCCGGTATTTATATCATTCGTTGTTCATCTGACTATAATCACGGCGACGGGCGCGATTGATTTGCGCCAGAATATTCCGGATATGGAAATACTGAGCGTAAGCATCGAAGAACTTGCTCCGAATATTCCGTATGAGGAAACTGACGAGAAATTGAGCGAAAAAGTGTCGCCGGAAAAAGACAATGACAAGAAAGTCGCCGTTGATGATGGCTGGCGCGAAGATACCGTTGACCTGGGCAGCTTTGATGTCAAATACGCCGCTTATCTGAATTTGATTAAAAGGAAAATTTTGCGCGTCTGGGATTATCCCAAAAGGGCTTTCGAAAGAAACGAAGAAGGGAATGTTGTTGTGAGATTATCAATTGATGCCGACGGAAAACTGGCGCACGCGGTTCTTCTTACTTCATCCGGATTTC
>JBFYYA010000157.1:0-5392 GCA_041310245.1 Syntrophaceae bacterium
CATTAAGCTCAATAGCCCATAACCCCGCTTCCTTTTTACGCGACTCGCTGGTGATTTGTGTCCTTAATAACAAAATGTCTTCACCTGCTGAAGATAAAAATAATAATATGCAAACAAAAAATATTATTAAAGCGATAATAAGAAAAAAGTCACTGGATGAATATAAACCGGAAAAAAATATTTTCGCAAATTTACAAAAAATAGCTGATTCAGAAATCACGCTTGCTTATATTGATGCCTGTTCAGCCGGATATGAGTTGCCGGATAATACAGGCGGTGTGGGTTTGGCCAGGAAAATTGGTATGGATGCGGCGCTTCGTATTTGGCAAAAAGAATCTTTAAAAAATAAATTAATATTAAGCCTCGATGCCGATACTTTGGTTCAGGATAATTATTTATCATCAATAAAAGATTATTTTACAAAAAATATAAAAACCGCACTTGTGAGATATGAGCATCAAATGCCGGAAAATGAAGAAGAAAAGGCGGCGATAATATCCTACGAAATATTTTTGCGTTATTGGGTCTTGGCTCTACGCTACGCTCAGTCTCCTTACGCCTATCAATCAATTGGTTCTACAATTGTTACCACGGCTCAGGCTTATCTGGAAGTAAGAGGAATGAACAAGAAACAGGCGGGAGAAGATTTTTATTTTTTAGGAAAACTAGCGAAAATCAGGAAAATTAATTATCTGCGGCAAACGTGTGTTTATCCTTCAGCGCGTGCCTCAAGGCGCGTTCCTTTCGGTACCGGTAAGAGCATCCAACAATTATTGTCCAGAGTATCTCAGGAATACGTAACGTATGACGCGGATGTATTTTTCATTCTTGCGCGCTTCATTGATCTTATAAAAAGAAACAAAGATTCTTTAGCTCCTGATATTTTGCTAAAAGTGAATGAAATAGATCCGTTACTGAAAATATTTCTTGAAAATTATGAATTTGAATCATTCTGGTCAAAATTAGTAACTCGCGCAAAAGATGAAAAAGTTCGATTAAAACAGTTTCACCATTGGTTTGACGCGTTTAAAACATTGAAATTAATAAATTATTTAACAAGGCAAAAATATCCGCGGGTCAATATATTTAACGCGTTACAAAAATTTTCTACCATGGCGCAAATTGACAATTTGAATATTTCTTCATCAGATACCATGCCGGTGCTCGATCAGCAGTTGGCAATCCTGCGGAAGTTGAGGCAAATAACATAAAAAAACCAAGCATATATCGCGGATAATCTTCTTGACGGATAGACGTTTTACGTATAATTTGATGAAAAAATCAGCATAATTATTGCGGGAGGTAATCAATGAGAGGGAAAATTAATTTTGCTTTAATCGCGTTGCTATTAATAATTGTTTTTGCGGCAGGCTGCAAAAAAGATAGTGAAGTTAGAGAGACCCCCGCGACTGAACCAATAGAGCAGACACAATCAATAAGAGATAAAATTGTTTTTGATACAGAAAATAAGTTACCGCCCGATATAGCCGTAAGCGTGGACGGCAAAGTATTGAAAAAAGCCCAGTTGGAAAAACAAATTAATGATGTTTTCAATACATATAAAGATCAGATTCCTAAAGATAAAATTAAAGAAGCACGCGTAAGCATAAAAACACAAATAGTGGATAATTTTATAATCAGAACAGTTTTGGATAATGAAATAGAAAAGAGAAAAATAGCGGCAGAAGACAAAGAAGTACAGGAAGTAGTGGATGAGATAAAAGCGAATATTGAACCGGGCCAGAACTTTGAAGAATTTCTGAAAGCAAACAAGATGAATGTGGAAGAACTAAAAAAGAATATTGCCTCGGATATCAAGATTAAAAAAATGATTGCGCTTGAACTTAAAGGGAAAGAAAAGCCGACCCGCGGAGAAATTAGAAAATTCTATAATGAAAATAAGGAAAGATTTACTATTCCGGAAAGTGTTCACTTAAGGCATATTCTGATAGCCATAAATGAGAAGGACGATGATAAAGTAAAAGCGGAAAAGAAGGAAAAAATTGAAAATATTCGCCAGCAAATTTTGGATGGGGCTGATTTCGCGGAAGTTGCTAAAAAGAATTCTGATTGTCCCACTAAAGAAAGCGGCGGAGATTTGGGAAGCATTACCAGAGGGCAGACGGTAAAACCGTTCGAAGACGCGGCTTTCTCCCAAAAAATTAAAGTGCTTGGCGCGGTTGTCTCGACAGAATACGGTTATCACATAATTGAAGTGCTTGAGCGCAACCCGGAAAAGATAATATCTTTAGATGATGTAAGAGAAAAAATATCAGAATATCTGGCACAGCAAAAGCAATCTGATGCCTTCGCGTCTCTTATGAATAGATTAAAGAGTAAAGCTCATATACAGGTTAATTAATTATTCATTCTAAAATTAATTAAGATAATAATTATTATTTAAAACTGTGTTCATCATCAGGGAAAGATAATTTTTTTACTTCAGCTATATAAGTCTTTACCGCATTTTTAATATCAGCGCTGAGGTTGGCGTATTTTTTGACGAATTTCGGCGTCAATCTTTCATACATGCCCAGCATATCGTTTATTACCAGTACCTGCCCATCGCAGTGAACACCGGCGCCGATCCCAATAGTGGGAATAGAAATAGCGCTGGTAATATCCTGTGCCAGCTTTTCCGGAACACATTCCAGAACAAGAGAAAACGCGCCTGCCTCTTCCAGAATTTTAGCGTCAGACATAATTTTTTGCGCCGCGTCTTCTTTTTTACCCTGCACTTTATATCCTCCCATTTGATGAATTGATTGTGGCGTCAGGCCAAGATGAGCCATAACGGGAATTCCGGAAGAGGTTATTTTATAAACCGCCTCTGATTGTTCTTTGCCTCCTTCAAGTTTTACGGCCTGAGCGCCGGCCTCCTGGAGAAACCTTCCGGCGTTGGCTAAAGCGTCCTGCGGTGAAATCTGATAAGACATGAAAGGCATATCCGCCACGATCAGCGCTTTTTGAGCGCCGCGGACAACGGCTTTGGTGTGATGAAGCATGTCCGCCATGGTGACCGGAAGCGTGTTTTCATAGCCTAAAACAACATTACCTAGTGAATCGCCGACCAGGATAATATCGATATCAGCCTCGTCAATAAGGGATGCCATACCAAAATCATAAGCGGTAAGCATGGCAATTTTTTCTCCATTTTCCTTCATTTTCTTTATATCCAGAATTGTTTTACGGCTGATTACATTTTGCGTGCTCATTTCTTAACTCCTTTCAAAATAGCGGTTATTAATTTAACGCTGCTGGGACCAATGGTGCCTTTTTGTCTGGCCAGTTTTGTTGTGATCATTCCCAGGGCGGAATATAATGGGGCAAATAGAGGTGCGTTAGTTTGAATTGTTTCCATGTGTTTTTTAATCGTTCCCATATCTCCCCGCGCAATAGGGCCGGTAAGCGCGTGGATAGGACCGGAGCGTTGAATATTTTTCAGTGTACCATAAACCAGTGGAAGATAAGCCTGTCTTGCCTGTTTATTTTTGATGCCGGTTGCCAGATAAAGTGATTCAACCGCGTGAAGAAGAGCAACCAGGTAATTGGAGGCAAAACAAGCGGCGGCATGATAAAGTGGTTTTTGCTTATCGGAAATGAAAAGAGGTATGCCCTTCAGATCAGCGACAATATTTTTTGCCGTCGATCTGGCTTTACCGTTCGCGGTGATGCCGAAATAGCTCTGTGGAATATTGGACAAAACATTTTCAATGGAAGAAAAGCTTTGCAGAGGGTGAATGCTGCCGACAAAAGCGCCAGCTTTCGCTGCCGTGTCAAGGAGATTAAGGCCGCCCGCGCCGCTCATATGAAAAACAAATTTACCTTTTATATCAGGCAAAACAGAAATATCCCGGCAGGCGGAAGATATGGCATCATCAGGAGTTGTAATGATCAGGCAGTCTGCCCGACCGACCTTGTCCAGGGATTTCTTAAAAGCATCAGCCTTAATATATTTTGCCGCTCTTTTTAATGAGGCGGGAGATTTATCACAGACACAGATGATGTTATTGCCGGCTTTTTTTAACAATGCGCCAATAGCTGTTCCCACCATTCCCGCGCCGATAATAGCAAAGCTATATTTTGTTTTTCTACGAAACTTCTGTTTTACAGGCATATGTTCCTCAAATTAAAAAGGCCTTCCGCGAAAGGAAGACCTGAATGTTTGACTTTAAATTAGAATACCGTCTCAGTCAAGATTAGGGATCCAAGCGGTTGTAATTTCAATAACATATAAGAGGGATCGGGTCAAACATTTTAATATATAAACAAACTTGTAATTGCCACCACAGTTGGCTATAAAGCTAAATAAAGATGAAAAAGATAGATTTGATGATTTTTGATTTAGACGGGACGCTTGTTTCCAGCGGGACTGACCTTGCCGTGGCCGTTAATTACACGCTCAAAGAATTGGGTCTGGCGCGCAGGCCGGAAAAGGAAATCATCGGCTTTGTGGGTGATGGTGTAAGGAAGCTAATTGAGAGATCATTGGGTGATCTGCGGGAAGGATTAGTCGATAATGCCTTGAAAATATTCACTGATTACTACAGTGAGCATCTTCTGGATAACACAAAGCTCTATCCTGACGTGACAGATGTATTGACGAATTTCGCGGACAAAACAAAAATTATTCTAACAAACAAAAGGTATGAATTCACTTTAAAAATAGCCAGAGCGCTAAATCTGGAAAAACATTTTCATGAAATAATCGGCGCGGATTCCATGCCTTATCAAAAACCGGACGCGCGCTTAATCGATTATTTACTGCTTAAATATGAAGCGGAAAAAGATAAAGCCGTAATGATTGGCGACGGCATTAATGATATTTATGTGGCAAAAAATGCCGGCATTAGCAGCGCGGCATATTTAAATGGACTGGGTTCAAAGGATGATTTGCTTTCCGCGAAAGCCGACTACTATTGTGAAAGTCTATTGGAATTAAATTCGCTATTTATATGATTAATAAAGTTAAAAAAACAATACAAAAGTATAATCTCCTGTCTCGAGATGATAAAGTGGTGGTAGCTTTATCTGGAGGGCCGGATTCTGTTGCTCTGCTTGACTCTCTGGTAAAAATTGCCCCAAAAATGAATTTAATCATTTTTGTCGCCCATTATAATCATAAATTACGCAAAAATGAATCGGAAAAAGATGAAGCTTTCTGCCGGAAATTGTCTGAAAGTTATGAGTTGATTTTTTTATGCGGAAGAATGGATATTACAAAAAAACAAAAAGGTGAATCACCTGAAGATTTTTACCGGCGTCAAAGATACGCGTTTTTGAATAAAGTGGCAAAAAAAAATAACGCGCAGAAGATCGCTTTGGGGCACAATTTGCAGGATCAGGCCCATACTGTCTTACTGCGCCTTGTGCGAGGCAGTTCACTGGAAGG
>JBFYYA010000158.1:0-4008 GCA_041310245.1 Syntrophaceae bacterium
CCCGGGACAATACGGGAAGACATCGTGCGCGGGTCGATTTCATCAAGCGATACGCCCCCCGCGGTTACAATCGCTTTTTGCAGAGGCAACGATGCCTTTATATTGAAGCGCAGAGCTTTAAATGTTTCGACTATTTTTTGCCGCTGCGACGCGGTAATCTGATGCGCCAGTTTTTCTCTGTCAATGCCGGTGAGGTCAATTACCGGCTCAATCATTTTGGACGGCAGATAACCTTTCATCACGCTGATTATTTTTTTCTTGCCGTGAGTGTCAAAGTCTTTCTGCAGGCGTTTGTTTAATTGCTGGGCGCTAAGTGCCGGCTTTAAATCTATTAAGACAGACACGGGGCCTTCGCGCAGAGCGTCAACGACTGCCAGGCTCATCAATAAAATAATCGGGCCGCCCAAACCGAAGTGGGTGAAAAGCATCTCTCCAAACCGGCTTTCAATAACCGGCTCTTTTGCCTGCTTTGCCTCGCCGCGACCATAATTAGTGTTTGGCACAAGATTAAGTTTGCTATCTTCCGCTGTGCCTCGAAATGCCGTGGCGCGTACATTACGCAGACTTACTCCCTGCATTGATCGGGCGAGATTTTGCTCATTAACAATAAGCGGCACAAGTGCGGGACGCGGCTGCACAACAGTGTGCCCCATCTGTGAAGCCAGCTTACAGCCGTCTCCACTGGAGCCGGTTTCCGTCCAGGAAGAACCTCCCGCGGCCAGAATCACACAATGTGAATAATAATTTCTTCCGGATGCGTTGACTCTGAAAAAGCCTTTTTCATCCCGCTTAATTGCCTCAACTTCAGAACCTAGAATGATCCGCGTGTTATTTTCCTTGAGG
Source organism: Syntrophaceae bacterium (assembly GCA_041310245.1). Classification (GTDB taxonomy): domain Bacteria; phylum Desulfobacterota; class Syntrophia; order Syntrophales; family Smithellaceae; genus UBA4810. Next base: position 844 of record JBFYYA010000158.1, read on the forward strand.
TATTTTTTAAAAACATCGACAACGTCACGGGCGTTATCAGAGAGGGGAAATATTCTACCGCCGCGCTCCGTTTTTGTCTTTAGCTTATAGCGCTCACAAAAAGCGATTAATTCAGGACGGAAAAAGCGGTGAAAAGCGCTGTGCAGAAAACGTCCGTTTTGCCCATACATGATGATGAACTTTTTCAAATCTGCGCTATTGGTAAGATTGCAGCGCGTTTTGCCGCTGACCAGAATCTTTTTACCGATGCCGTCAGTCTTTTCCAGAAGCATAACGTCCGCGCCGCACTGAGCTGCCCTTCCCGCGGCCATCAGCCCGGAAGCGCCCCCGCCCACCACAATTATGTCCGCGTCAATTCTGGTCTCCATCATGAAACCGGTCTACTTGAAATGCCGCATATAGTCAATCCGCCTAAAAGCCATGCTGGTCTTGTTATCTCTTTATGCTTATGCTATTTTTTCGCAAACAACTTAAAGGAGTTATTTTTGTCAGTTCCCTCAAATTTTATAACGCTGACGACCAGGATGATTCTGCAAATACGCCCGGCTGTTCATGGTTATCTTGATGAATGGAAAATATTTGCCGAAAAAATTCCCGATACGGAGCTGCGCCGCCAGGCTCTCGCGAGTATCCAGACAAAAGCTTTTCACTGCGAAGGCGGCTCCGTTTACGGCCTTTTGGCCGGAAAGCATTATAAAGAAGCGATTAAATTCATTGTCGCTTACCAGACCATAAGCGATTATCTCGATAACCTCTGCGACCGGAGCACGTCTTTGGATCCGGATGACTTTCGCGCCCTGCACGAAGCCATGCTGCACGCCTTGACGCCGGAGGCGCGAATTGCAGCCTATTACCGTTTCCGCGAAGAACAGGATGACGGCGGGTATCTGGCCGCGCTGGTGGCGACATGTCAGGAGGTTTTACGTAATTTGCCCGAATACCGCCTCGCCGCGCCGCATCTTCATGAACTGGCCGGCCTGTACTGTGATCTACAAGTCAACAAACACGTGCGAAAAGATCAGCGCCTGGGCCTGCTGCAAAAATGGTTTAATACGAAAAAAACAGCCTTGCCGGAAAAAATGGCCTGGCATGAATTTTCCGCCTGCACTGGTTCAACTTTGGGAATTTTTTGTCTTGTCTCGTCTTTATTCAAGCCTCAAGTCAAGGAAAGATATTTACTGAATATCAAAAAAGCCTATTTCCCCTGGGTACAGGGTTTGCATATTCTACTGGATTATTTAATCGATCAGTCTGAAGATCACGCGGCAGATGATTTAAACTTCTGCGCGTTTTATCCTAACGATATAGTCCTGCTCAACAGGCTGACCACTTTTTATGTTAAAGCCATGCAAAGTGTTTCCGGCTTGCCCAATCGCAATTTTCACCGCCTGATCAATCGTGGACTATTAAGCATCTATTTATCTGATGATAAGGTTTTTCAGCAAAAGGACGTGCGTCAAATCGCGCGCCATTTGCTGCGCATTGGCGGGATGCAGACTCTTTTCTTTTACCTTCATTGCCGCATCTATCGCAAATTGTTTTAAGGACAAAGGCGCTGAATAATTTTCTTAGGGAAGGGCAACTATAAAAAACCCGTCCAGCTTTCTGCTGCCGGTTAGATCTTTCGCGACAATATTACACCGAATTCTTTTCTCGCCGTTTTCTTCATATTTTTTCACAACTTTTCCGGTTACAACTATGGTGGCTCTCTTTTTTGTGTTTTCCGCGTCATTCCAATCAACCGGATCCGTCATGCCCAAAAAACGCGAGTGGAACTTTCTCAAATATTTGTGCGGGGTCCAGGAAACAATAGCTTCGCCCGCAATACCCATAATCAGCATGCCGTGAGCAATGACATTGTTCATTCCAATAATCCGGGCGAAAGTCTCATCGTGATGCAGCGGATTGAAATCACCCGAAGCGCCAGCATAGCGAACCAGATGGCTTCTGGTAATAGGAGCTGAAGTGTATACCGGCATTTGATCGCCTATGTTAACGTTATCGTTTGTCAGGTTCATTTTTCTTTCTTATCTCTCTATCATCGTTGAACGGACTTTGGTCACTACTTCGCCTCTTTGATTTATAAGTTGTGTTTCCAGGACGGTAACCTCCGCGAATCTGCCCGGTCTTTCTTTTTGGCCTCTTTCATACATTTCCACTACTTTCATTTTGCGGGTAATAACGTCTCCGGCGTATATTTGACCCAGATACTCGTATTCTTCCTCGCTGTGCAGAAGCTTGCCCAAATCAAATCCTAACGCTTTCACTACGTCCATCAGGCCGTCTGTCCAAAAAAAACAACTAGTCATAAATGTCGGCGGGACGGGTATCCCCTTATAGCCCGCTTTTCTGGCTACTTCTTCATCGTAATAAATAGGATCGATTTCCTCTTTGCTGTCTTTAAGCGCCACAGCGGCGGCAAATTCGGCAATTTTTGCCTTTTCCACCACCATCGTGTGCGGAGGAAACTCCATGCCTATTTTTGATTTATCAGTCATAAATAAATTCTCTGAAGTTAATATTTTTATCCATATCATATTATCTTCATAATTCTAGATATTATTAATGCAGGACAATCTTATCTCAGTAATAATTTACAGCTCGTATAAAGCTTCGTCTATTTCAGGCTTGTTTCCGAACGTCTTATTTGCGGATATTTTTTCGTCAACTGGGCCATAGCTCATCAAAACATCTGCCATGTCCTGTTCTACTTTATCGGGATCTTCTCCCTCCTCGATTCTACGGAGCGCCTCACAAAAACCATCTCCCATTTTTACGCCTGTTTGGTCCGTAAATTTGCGCATCAGCTGCGCCGCCGCGCGCGGGTCATTATCTTTTATTTTTTCTGCTTCCGCGGCAATTTTGGCTAATTCTTTTTCGACTTTCTTTTCATCAAGCCCCTCGAGGGGACTTCTCTCTTCCGATTTCGCGCCGCCTGACACTGCGGCAAACACGGACATTTGGCGAACGAGCTTTGCTCTCTTGCATTTAGGGCATAGCGGAAATTTGCTGGTATTTACCGTTTTGGAAAAAAAATTATAAATCGTGTTGCATCGTTTGCAGTAGAATTCGTAAATGGGCATTGCTAAATCTCCCGCTTATTTTCAGCGCTTTTATAATCCAATGTATGCAAATATTCAACGCGCTCGACAAGCGGCGGATGTG
>JBFYYA010000159.1:0-2767 GCA_041310245.1 Syntrophaceae bacterium
AGCTGTCGGGCCGTTTTCAGGCGGTCCCAGTTGTTTTGTTTGAGCGCTTTGAGTAAATAGCCGGTTTCCGCATCGCGCAAAGAGACAACTTCGTTTTCATCGTGGTTAGGCTTCGATAAAAACAGATTATCAGGCAAGTGCTTCTTTTCAATCAGCCGACTCTTGCACAAAATAAATGCGTATTCAATTACATTGGCCAACTCACGAATATTACCCGGATAGTTATAACTCATCAAAATTGACATGGCTTCTTCGCTTACGCCCTGAATGTTTTTTTTCTGCATTGCGTTGAAGCGCGATATAAAATGATCAATTAAGAGGGGAATGTCTTCCATTCGCTCCCGCAGCGGCGGCAGGCTGATTTTAAAAACATTTATCCGATAATACAAATCTTCCCGCAATCTTCCTTCCTGAACCAACAGATCAATATTTTTATTGGTCGCCGCAATTATACGCACGTTATGCTTAAGGCTCTCGGTCGCGCCTAGCGGCTCATAAGTTTTTTCTTGCAAGACGCGCAAAAGCTTGACCTGCATGGAAGGTGTAATTTCGCCAATTTCATCTAGAAAAAGCGTGCCGTTTTCCGCAAGATGAAAACGTCCTGGCTTATCCTTTCTGGCGTCAGTAAAAGCCCCCGCCTTGTAACCGAAAAGTTCCGACTCTAAAAGAGCGTCCGGCAGCGCGCTGCAGTTTACCGCGACAAATGGCTGCTTTTTTCTGGGGCTAAGATTATGAATGGCGCGGGCGAAAAGTTCTTTCCCGGTTCCGCTTTCCCCTTCGATCAAAACGGTACTGCCGCTCGCGGCAATATCCGGAAGAATATCAAAAAGCTGCAGTATGCGGTGATTTTTGGAAATAATATCCTCGAATGAATATTTGGCGTGAATAGCTTTGCGCAAATCTTCTTCCACGCTTATATCACGGAAAGTTTCCACCGCGCCGAGAAGGTTGCCTTTGCTGTCGCGCAAAAGAGCCGTGGAGATACTTATGGGAATTCTTCTGCCTTCCGCGTCAATAATATAGACATTTTTATTAACGATTGGCTTGCCTGTTTTCATGGTAGCCCGCAGGCAACAGTTGCTTTCGCAGATGTCCGCTTTCAGAACATCCTTGCACAATTGACCCACAGCTTCCTTACGCGAGACTCTGGTAATCTCTTCCGCGGCGCGATTAAAGGAAGTGATGCGCCAATCTTTGTCGACAGTGAAAACGCCATCTGCTATGGAATCGAGAATAATGTTCTGTTCATCTGAACTATAAATTTCTTTTAGTTTTGCAGGCTTTTCTCTTTTCATTCAATTATTTCCGTATAAAATTCAACGATATTTAAAGTAATTACATCAGTTTTTTAACAGACGCAAGAAAAAGAAAACCTGAAGCAATTTAATTCACCTTTAAAACATGTAATAAACTATGGACGAAAAAGGAATAATGAATTTATAATAATCAATATAAAAAAACAAAAAGAGAGGTTTCAAGATGGAAAATAATAAATTGGCCACTTGTGCCGACTGTGGGCTTTCGAGAAATGAAAGAATTTGCATGAACCCACAAGGACGAGCCTCAAAAGGATGTCCGACGGCAAGCGAAAAAAAAGCAATAGAAAAAGCAAAAAACATTTACGAGAATCCGGATATTAAGGAATTTGCCCGGCAGGCTTCCCTTCAGGAAAGTCAATGCTACGCGGGTAGAGACAACAAACCGTATACAATGCATCCCACCAAACCTCGGATTCAGGAAATTTGTGAGTTTGCCCAAAAAATGAACTATACCCGCTTGGGAATAATTTTTTGTGTTGGAATGGCCCGTGAAGCGAAAATGGTGTCCGCTATTTTAGCAAAGCAGGGTTTTGAAGTTGTCTCAATCGTCTGCAAAGTGGGTTGCGTCCCCAAAGAAGAGATCGGCGTAAAGGAAAGCGAAAAAATATTTATCGGCCAGCATGAAACCATGTGCAACCCCATCGCGCAGGCGCTGATTGCCAATAACGAAAAAACCAACTTTAATATCCTGCTGGGACTTTGCGTGGGGCACGATTCATTATTTTTCAAATATGCCGACGCGCCGACAACCGTTCTGGCGGTAAAAGACAGGGTGACCGGCCATAATCCCCTGGCTGCCGTCTATACTTCCGGCAGTTATTACGCCTGGTTAAATCAAAAGCCAGATAAATGAAAAACAGATTTATCAAGAAAGAATATAAAACAATCGAGGCTATGGTCGGCCTTTATTGCCACGGGCTGCATGGTACAGATAAAAAACAATTATGCGCGGACTGCGAAGAGCTTCTGGCTTACGCCAAAGCGCGCCTGGATAAATGCCCTTATCAGGAACAAAAAACAACCTGCGCGAAATGCCCAATCCATTGTTACAAACCGGCAATAAGGGAAAAAATCCGAAATGTTATGCGCTATGCCGGCCCGCGTATGCTCAAACATCATCCTCTACTTGCCATACGCCATCTGCTGCATGGCCGCAGGGAAGCTCCGCCTCCCCGAAAAGGTTGAAGCCACAAATTCTTTATGCTATAAATTGAATAATACTCATCCTCGAAAATTGCGCATTACAGTCCCAAATATCAAAAATTCAGGAGGTGTAGACGCGATGACTCAAGAATCAAAGATAAAAGAACAGCACTTGTAAAAACTAACCATTAAAAAATTGCAGGAAATCGCCGCGGAATTACCCCATGAACGGGCGATTCATGACATGAAAAAAGAAGAGCTTATCGTTTTCATCAAACAGGCCAAAGGGATAAAAGATGAAACGT
>JBFYYA010000160.1:0-2628 GCA_041310245.1 Syntrophaceae bacterium
CCTCCCTTATGCCGCTGTTAAAAAAATATGACAATTTAGTTTTCCTGAAAACACTGTCTAAAGCGGGGATGGCGGCAATCCGCCTGGGTTTTTTGATCGGCAATAAAAACCTGGTCGCTGAATTGGACAAAGTGAGATTGCCTTATAATATTAACTGGTTATCACAAGTTGCGGCTTCTTTTTATCTGGATAATCAACGGGATTTTTCCGCGCAAATCGCTAAAATAATCAAAAACCGCGAAGAACTTTACCTCCAGATGAAAAAAATTGATGGAATCACTCTTTATCCTTCGCGCGCCAATTTCATTTTTTTTAGTTGCGCTTTCGATTCAGATAGAATATACGACAAACTCGCGTCTGCGGGGGTAATTGTTAAAAATCTAGACTCAAGGCTTACGCGAAATTGCATAAGGGTAACGGTGGGAAACCGCCGAGAAAACGCGGTCTTTTTAAGCGCATTAAAAAGCGCGATTTCTTAAGTTAGGAGCGTGATTTAAAATCAGTTGAAAATTATTTAGGGTGGTTTACGGCCGGGGCTTTTATGAGCTGTGCCGTACTGCCCTTTTTTTGTTTCTAAATCAAAATAACTAACAAGGAGGATATACATTGGAAGTAAAGGTAATTGACAATGACGTGGAAAAAGCTTTAAAAATTTTAAAAAACAAACTGTCCAAAAGCGGCCTGTTTAAAGAATTAAAGGTGCGTCGCGCTTACGAAAAGCCTTCAGTAAAGAAAAAGAGAAAAACTATCGAAGCGCGCCGGAGACTGGCAAAGGTACAACGCCGCCGTACTAATTGATTTATACAAGCCCTTTGAAATAATATTAACGGTATCATCTGGCGGGAGGTTAATTGCGCATGGAAGAAAAACAGTATTTAATTGATTCGTTTTCCATTGAGGAATCCTGGCGCATTTTCCGCATTATGGCGGAATTTGTTGACTCCATAGAATCTCTTTCCAAAATTCGCAATGCGGTCTCAATATTCGGCTCCGCCCGGCTAAAACCGGAAGATAAATATTATCAGATGGCCGAGACGCTCGGAAGAATTCTCGCGCAGAACGGTTTTAGTGTCATCACCGGCGGCGGCCCGGGAATAATGGAAGCCGCCAACAAAGGCGCCGCGGAAGCAGGCGGCAAGTCCGTAGGCATGAATATCCGCCTGCCCTTTGAACAGAAACCTAATCCATACGCCAATCTCCAGATTGATTATAAGTATTTCTTCATCCGGAAAGTAATGTTTGTCAAATACGCTATGGCTTACGTTATTTTGCCCGGCGGCTACGGCACGATGGATGAGTTTTTCGAAGCGCTGACACTGATTCAGACAAAAAGAGTGAAAAGCTTCCCGGTAATATTGATGGGAAGCGAATACTGGCAGGGATTAATGGATTGGCTTAAAAACAGTATGTTGGGACACGACATGATTCTTCCTTTCGATTATGAAATGATTCAAGTCATGGACGATCCGGAAGAATCTGTCAGGCACATAAAAAAGTACGTTATCGTTTAAAATCAAAAATAATTTATACCCGCAAGACCTTTATTTATGCCATTGGAAAAAGTCATTGAGAACTTGAATCAGGGCAAAGTATCTCCTTGTTATCTTTTATACGGCGAAGAAGAATATCTTATATCTGAATATTTAAACAGAATAATTGAAGCAATAGTGCCCGAGTGTGACCGTGATTTCAGCCTGTTTTTTTTCGACGGAGAAAACACGGACGCCGATATCCTGATGAAAACAATTGAGACGCCTTCCCTGCTGGGCGGCCGTAAAGTAATTATCATAAAAAACACCAATATCTTTTCTTCAAGTAAAAACAGCGCGGATATCATCCAAAAAATCATTGCAAATCTTGAAACAAATCCGGATAAAGCGGCAAAATTATTTCTCACCTTTTTAAGAATAACCGGGTTTTCTATAGATGATTTGCGGGATGACGGATGGAAAAAGATAAGCGAAGAGCACTGGCGAGAAGCGGTAGAAGAAAAAGCGACGTGGGAAGAGCGCGATAAATGGCTCCCCCGCATTTTAGAAATATGCACCGCGACAGCTTTTAACTTGTCCGTGGCCGCTGATGCGGAAGAAATGGAACAAGTTCTGCGTAAAACATCGTCTACTGGAAACTGCATAATATTTACAACGCAAATGATCGACAAACGAAAAAAGATTTTTAAAGCAATTTCCGAAACCGGTACTGTAATTTATTTTGGCAAAACACGTTCCGCGGCTCTTCAAAAAGATAAACTCATAAAAGAAGCTCAGCATATATTGCAAAAATCCGGAAAAAAAATGTCACCCGCGGCGTGGATCAAGCTGGGCAAAAAAACCGGCTGGGAATTAAGAAACTCTATAATGGAACTGGAAAAACTAATATATTTTGTTGGTGATCGAAAGATTATCGAAGAGGCGGATGTTGAAAAAGCAGTAGGCACAACCAGCGAAGAGTCCGTATTTGAACTGACCACAGCGATGAGCGAAAAAAATTCTGCTTCAGCTTTAGCGGCGCTCAAACGGCTTCTGGATCAGGGAGAACATCATTTGATGATTTTGACCATGCTGACCAGAGAAATCCGCTTTTTGCTGCAGGCAAGAATCTTGATGGACACGAAAAAGCTGCCGCCTT
>JBFYYA010000161.1:0-3785 GCA_041310245.1 Syntrophaceae bacterium
TTTTCCGAAATAAGTCTGGTTAAATTAATTTCATAGCCGTCCTGCGTGCCGTCCGCGTCAATGGAATTAAGACAGATTTCCCCCGCGCCCAGCCTTCCCGCTTCTTTGGCCCACCAAAGCGCGTCCATGCCGGTATAAACGCGGCCGCCTTCCACCACGATTTCATAACCGGAAGGAGTTTTTTTGTTTTCCTCCACTTTTTTCACATCCATACCGAGCACAATACACTGGCTACCGAAAGCTTTCGCTCCCTCGGTGATTATTTGCGGATTTTCCACCGCCGCGGAATTGACGCTCACCTTTTCCGCCCCTGCTCCGATAACCTTGCGCATGTCTTCCAGATTGCGGATGCCGCCGCCCACGGAAAAGGGAATGAAAATGGTTTCCGCCACGCGCCGCACCACATCAATCATGATCTCGCGCTTATCGAAAGAAGCGGTGATATCATAAAAAACTATTTCGTCCGCGCCCTGCTCGTAATACTGGCGCGCCGCCTCCACCGGATCGCCGATGTCCACGTTACCTTTAAACTTGATGCCTTTGGTGAGTTTTCCCGCGCGCACATCCAGGCAGGGGATTATTCTCTTGGAAATCATTTTCCCCTCCACGCACAGAAATCATTCATAATCTGCAGGCCCGGCCGGCCGCTTTTTTCCGGATGAAACTGCATGGCTATCAGATTGTCTTTGGCCAAAACTGAACAAAAATTTAAGCCGTAATCAGTTGTTCCTAAAACAACCGCTTCATCGGCAGGCGCGGGATAATAGGAATGCACAAAATAAAATTCCGCCTCCGGGGCGATTTGGGCAAAAACAGGGTGCTCGCGCTTGAAATTAACGCTGTTCCATCCCATATGCGGAATTTTTAAGACTTCACTGCCTGAAGTTAATTTTTCCGGAAACCGCCTGGTGAAACCTTCAATCAATCCGATGCTCTCCGTGTTATCTTCCTCGCTGTGCTCTAAAATTATCTGCGTGCCCAGGCAGATTCCCATAATCGGTTTACCGGAGGCAAAGCAACCGGCAAGCGCGTTATCCAGTTTTTTCTCGCGCAGATACGCCATAGCCTCCCCCGCCGCGCCGACACCGGGAAAAATAACGTGCGTCGCCGACGCGAGCTTCTTTTCGTCATCCGTGATGACATAATTCTGGCCGATATTTTCCAGCGCCCGCGCGACACTTGTAATGTTTCCGGCGTTATAGTCGATAATCGCAATCATACAATCAAAATAACCTTATCTTTACGCGGTTTTAATTCCCAGGCGGCGGCATAAATCGTCCACCTGCTTCATCTGCTGCGGCGTAAAGAAAATTCCGTGCGGAGCCAGATCATAAATTTTGGGCCACACGCCTTTATTATTCACTAAAAACAGGGTGGCACCACGCTTCTGCCCGGAAAATAAAAAATTATTCAAATCGGGAGAAACGTGCCATCTGTATTCGTCAATGTCCTGCCATAGCTGGGCAAGAGACGGCTCCACAAACAGGCCATTCTCCGTCACCACAAGGGTTTTGCCCTTCCTGCGTTTCATCATATAAAGCGTAAAAACCAGCGCCGCCATAAAAAGCAAAATCATCACGACCAGAACAATTTGCTGCTCCTTCGTCTTCTCTTTGAGCATGCCGATTAAGTCCTGATGATAAACGAACAAAAGCGCGACCATCAAAAGCAGGAAGAGTTTGAGCGCCCCCTCTCCTCTTGCGTATTGTGCCTCTATCCGCAGCACCTCCGGCGCCGTGCGTATTTCCTCAATTTTTCCCTGATTCTTTTTTGTGCCGATAAACATATTTTAAAAATTTTCCGCCAAAACCGCCCGGTATGTAGCAATTTTTATGCGCGGCTGGCAATATTTATTTTACAAAATATTTCCCTTGATAACTATGGCGCCGCTCCAGTTCTTTATTAATGTAATTTAACACATCCAATTTATTTATCGCCCAGTCCGGCGCTAGAAATATATCGCGGTAACCTTCGGCGGTAAGGCGCTGTATTACCATATCCGCGGGCAATATTTCCAGAATATTTGCCACCAGCGAGACATATTTGTGTTTAGACATGATTTTGATTGATCCATTTTTGTACATTTCGCCGAGAAGAGTACCTTCCAACGCCAGGAGGGAATGAATTTTAATGCCGTTGATGGGTAGCGCAGCAATGGCTTTTGCCGTCTGCAATATTTCCTCGTCCGTTTCGCCGGGCAAACCAACAATTATGTGCGCGCAAAGATGAATATTTTTACCCGCAAGCGCGTCAACAACCTCGAGAAACTGCTGAAAATTATGCCCCCGGTTAATTAATTTTAGAGTCTTATCATGCATGCTCTGCAGGCCCAACTCCAGCCAGACATGATAATTTTTGGCGTAGTCGCTGAGTAAATTAATTACATCAGGGTCCACGCAATCAGGGCGCGTGCCGATAGAAATGCCAATAACGTCGTCCTGTGACAATGCGTCATCATAAAGAGTTTGCAGTTTTTCCACCGGCGCGTAGGTGTTGGTGAAGGTCTGAAAATAGGCGACAAATTTCGCGGCATGCGGCTTGTAGAATTTTTTGCCGCTTTGAATCTGCTGGGAAACGGAAGGCAGTTCACCTTTTTGGCGCAGTTTTGAGCCGCGCCCGTCGCAATAGATACAGCCGCCCGTGGCTATATGACCATCGCGGTTGGGGCAGGTAAAACCCGCGTCAATCTGCAGTTTGTGCACGTTACAGCCGAACAGGTTTCGCCAGTAACTTTTGAGGTCATAATATCTTTTATCATTTTTCCAAAAATCGGGCTTGGGCATACCGCCTTCTTTTCTATTGTTTTTTTACGGCTCTTGCCGTAGAAAATATACGTTGCTCCAATTGTCATTGCGAGTCTCGATTTATCGAGACGTGGCAATCTCAAGGATGATAAGAGATTGCTTCGCTCATTCTATTCGCTCGCAAAGACATTAAAAACAAATAACTTCTACTATTGATTTGATTCAAGTGCAAGCGGCTGATTTGGGAGAAAAATAAATTGTCAGATAACTTCGACATAATCGTGGTCGGCGGCGGACACGCCGGGTGCGAGGCGGCGCTGGCAGGCGCGCGCATGGGCATAAAGACTCTTTTATTCAATATCAATCTGGATTCCATTGCCTTGATGTCGTGCAATCCGGCAATCGGGGGTTTGGCCAAGGGGCAGCTGGTCAAAGAAATTGACTCGCTGGGCGGTGAGATGGGCAAAATCACGGATAAAACCGCGACTCATTTCCGCCTGCTTAACGCCTCCAAAGGTCCGGCGGTGCAGTCCTCCCGCATGCAATGCGACAAGCAGCTTTACCGCCTGGCCATGAAATCCGTTGTGGAAAATCAGAAAAATCTTTTTATCCGCCAGGCGATGGTGGAAAAACTGGTTATCGAGAATAGCAAGGTCATAGGCGTGCTTGACCAGAGTGGTTATTTCTACGGAGCGCAAAAAGTCATCATCACCACCGGCACTTTTTTGAACGGCCTAGTGCACATTGGAACCGCACAGACGTCGTCGGGCCGTGCGGGCGAGCTGGCTTCGGTTGGACTGGCCAATCATTTAAAAGAACTGGGATTCGAAATTGGTAGAATGAAAACCGGCACGCCACCCCGGCTCAAGGCCTCGTCCATAGACTTTTCCGTTTTGGAGCGCCAAGACAGCGACCCGAATCCGCAACCTTTTTCTTTTACCACTAAGCAACTGCGCACTGAAAGATTGCCTTCTTATTTTGCTGGTACATCAGTTCAAACGCATCGTTTAATTCAGGAAAATATTCATCACTCTCCCCTTT
>JBFYYA010000162.1:0-4445 GCA_041310245.1 Syntrophaceae bacterium
ATTTATTCGGCGATATTCTAAGTGATGAAGCGGCTATGCTTACCGGTTCTATCGGCATGCTGCCTTCGGCAAGCCTTGGCGCTGATCACGCCATGTATGAACCGATACACGGCTCCGCGCCAGATATCGCCGGACAAAATATTGCCAACCCCATCGGCACTATTTTGTCCGTGGCGATGATGCTGCGTTATTCAATGAATCTTCCTGACGAAGCAGGCCTTGTCGAAAAGGCGGTAGAGCAGACACTCAAAGAAGGATTGCGTACTAAAGATATTTATCAGTCAGGTGATAAGCTTGTCGGCACTGAAGAATTGGGCGAGAGCATCGTAAAAAATCTGCGGAAATTTTTTAATTAACAATGTATGCTGATAAGCAGAATCGTAAACTCACGGCTGATTTTTTTAAAGGATAAAAACTATGGAAAACGCCACTTTGCTGAAAAACATAGTGGTATCTCCTCCCCTGGCGAAAATCTACCAGAGACTGGGTTTTAGAAAAGCAACATCCCAAATATCATCAAAAACACAAAAAGAAACTGATCACATCATTGCCCAAGCCACGTCGCTTATATCGCTTAGCGGCTCTTTTTTGCGGCTTTCCATCAACGATAACAGCAGCGGCAAAATAATACTTGCCGGCGATGTAACTTTCCAAAGTAAAAAACTATCTGTTTTTCTTCGCAACTGCAAAGAAGCGGTGCTTATGGGCGCCACCGCGGGTGACGAAATTATGGAAGCAATCAAAGAAAAAAGCGCGCAGGGCGATCTGCAGGCCGCTGTGATTTACGACGCCACGGCAAGCGAGATGGCGGACGCCGCGCTCGACTGGATTATGGACTACATAAATCAGTTAATCCGCCGCGAAAGAAAAACTCTTTTGCCCCGGCGCTTTTCCGCGGGCTACGCTGATTTTGATTTATCCAATCAAAAAATCATGCATCAACTTCTCGCGCTGGAAAAAATCGGTGTGCAGATAACCAACGAGTGCATTCTGCTGCCGGAAAAATCCGTCACCGCGCTAAGCGGCATTTGCAGTTAATGTAAATATTTATTTTCACTGCATCAAAAATAATTCCACTTCTTGACACAAAGATGATATAGGAATGTGCAAACACGCAATTTGTTAGGGATAAATGCCCATGATCAAAGAAAAAATAACAAACACCCTTAAGAAAAAAATCGTCATTCTGGACGGAGCAACCGGCACGGAACTGCAGAATAAAGGAATGCCCGCCGGTGTTTGCCCGGAGACGTGGTGTCTGGAAAATCCGAAAATTCTGGAAAGCATACATTCATCTTACGCCCAGGCGGGTGCGCAAATTGTTTATACCTGCACTTTCGGCGCGAATCGTTTTAAACTCAAACAATACCAGGCGCAAGATGACGTCGAGACAATCAATAAAAAACTGGCGCGGCTTGCCCGCAAAGCCTGCGGCAATAAAACATTGATTGCCGGAGATATCGGACCTACCGGTTTATTTGTTGAACCTTTCGGAGATCTTCCTTTTGAAGAAGCAGTTGATACCTTCAAAGAACAGGCTCGCGGACTGATTGCCGGAGGCTGTGATTTAATCGTTATCGAAACAATGATTGATATTCAGGAAGCAAGAGCCGCGCTTATCGCCGTGAAAGAATTAAAAAATATTTTCACGATTGTCTCCATGACCTACGAAGAAGATGGACGCACACTGGGCGGCACGGACGCGGTAAGCGCCCTGATCACGCTGCAGAGCCTCGGCGCGGACGCGGTGGGGTGCAATTGTTCTACCGGACCGGAAAAAATGGCGCAGCTCATTTCGTCAATGAAACCATACGCCAAGGTACCGCTTCTGGCTAAACCAAACGCGGGAATACCTCGCCTGGAAGGCATGAAAACCGTCTTTGATATGCGGGCAAAAGAATTCGCCGCGGCCAGCCGCAAACTTGCCGCAGCGGGAGCCAATCTGTTGGGCGGCTGCTGCGGCACTACGCCCGAGCACATAAAAACGCTGGCCAGATCAACAGCAAAGATAAAGCCGAAACCACCGCGCGTAAAATCCCTGGCCGCCTTAAGTGCAGCGCGCGGATTTTTACTTTTAGAAAACAGCAAACCGCTGGTTGTCGTCGGCGAGCGGATTAATCCAACTGGAAAGAAAGCCCTGCAGCAGGAATTGCTGGAAGGAAAAACATCGCTTATCCGCCAGATGGCGCTCGATCAGCAAAGCCAGGGCGCTTCCCTGCTCGATGTTAATGTCGGCCAGCCCGGGATTGATGAAGTAAAAACCATAAAGAAAATTGTCGGCCTTTTGTCGGGCGTAAGCCCGCTGCCTCTGGTCATTGATTCTTCGCGCATCGAAACTATTGAAGCCGCCCTGCGCCTGTATCCCGGCCGGATGCTGATTAATTCCATTTCCGGCGAGAAAGCAAAACTGACCAGACTTTTGCCGCTGGCCGTAAAATACGGCGCTATGTTCATTCTTCTGCCGTTGACCGACGGCAATATTCCGAATACGGCAAAAAAACGGCAGGCTCTAATCAATAAGATTTATCTCCGGGCTAAAAAGCTGGGCATCACCAAAGATGATTTTGTGGTTGATGGCCTGGTTATGGCCGTAGCGTCCGACGCTCGGGCCGCCCGGGAAACACTCGATACCGTGCGCTGGTGTAGTCAAACATTTAAAAGCAAAACAATATTAGGTTTATCCAACGTTTCTTTCGGCATGCCAGGCCGCCCCTGGCTCAATGCCGCTTTTCTGGCGATGGCGCAATATTGCGGTTTAACCATGGCTATCGCCAACCCTGCGGGATCTGAATTTACCAATATAAAAAAAGCGGGGGATGTCCTTACGGCAAAAAACAATGCCGCCAAATATTTTATTAACCATTTTTCCGAACAGGCGGCGCCCGCGGTATCCCCGCAAGCCGGTAAAACAGTGTCTTCCATGGAGAAAATTTCCGCAGCCATTAAAGAAGGAGACAGTGAAAAGATAACGCCTCTGCTCAAAGAAGCTTTATCTTCCGGCACTGCCGCCTTTGAACTGGTTAATAAAATAATGATACCGGCAATTGTCAGTGTCGGAGATTTATACGAAAAAAAGATTTATTTTCTCCCGCAGCTTATGGCGGCGGCGCAAACCATGAAAAAAGGCATGGATCACCTGGAACCACTTCTGGAAAAAACGGCCTTAACCAATAAGGGTAAAATTATCCTGGCTACTGTCCAGGGAGATATCCATGATATCGGTAAAAACATCGTTGCTCTGCTTTTAAAAAATTACGGATACTGCGTTATCGACCTGGGAAAAGATGTTTCCCCGGAAAAAATCATTAATACCGCCGAAACGGAAAAGCCCGATATTATCGGCCTTTCGGCGCTGATGACCACGACTATGGTCAACATGAAAGAAGTGATTAATATCGCCCGTGCCAAGGGCATTAAAACTGATTTTCTTATCGGCGGAGCGGTGGTTACCGAAGCTTACGCGCAATCTATTGGAGCCCACTATGCCCAGGACGGAATTCAAGCGGTAAAGATAGCCGATAAATTAATCAACAAATAATATTTTTTATTCTATGCGACCAATAAAAGCCAAAAACGAAATTTTAAGAATAATGCCGGCTGTATGCTTTTCCGTTATTGTGCATGCCGTTTTCGTTTTTTTCCTGTTTTTCGGCCCCACGCAAAATGAAATTACGCCAGCCCGATTAGGCGGATTAAATTTTGTTTGGGTATCGCTGGATAAAAAAGGCGACGGGGGCCAGGTGTCGGTGGCCGATAAATCGGTTTCGCTTACTACCAATGATAACAAAATCAGACACGCAAAAGAAAGCGAGCCCGCTTATCAGGCGATTCCCGCGGTTTATGCAGCAATAAACACAGTAAGCTCTTCTTCCGACAGCGCTGATATTCAAAGCGCTATCCATACCTCCGGTAGAGCATTTTCTGAAGGTTCTTTTACTGCTTATCCATTATATCGGGAAAACATGCCGCCGGTTTATCCGGAAATCGCGCGCGTGCGCGGTTACGAAGGAATTGTTTTGGTCTCCGCCGAAATTTTGACGACCGGCCGCGTGGAAAATGCAAAAATCAGAAAATCATCCGGTTATTCCATCCTGGACCAATCCGCTCTTAATGCCGTAAAAGCATGGCGGTTTGAACCGGCAAAAAAATTCGGCCGTCCTTTTACCATGTGGGTGGAAGTTCCCATAAAATTCGTGTTAAAAACAGATAATTCTTCTTCATAATTTAAAAAGCAAAGCTTAAGGAAAAAATAATGAGCATAGAGAAAAAGAAAGAACGGCTGGCTAAAATAATCATTGAAAGGTCTTTTAAATACAGCGAAGACCCTCCTTTCACTCTCGCTTCCGGCAAGAAAAGCAATTATTATTTTAATTGCAAACCGACAACGCTTGACCCGGAAGGCATGAATCTTATCGGGGAAATAATATTCGATCTTCTGAAAAATG
>JBFYYA010000163.1:0-5315 GCA_041310245.1 Syntrophaceae bacterium
TTATCCGCCGGGTCAATCACCAAAGCGTCTCCGGTAATTTTATCGCCTAAAAGATAAGCAAAAACAGCCATATGACCGACCTGCATTTGCTTTACAAACATAATCAGACTCCCTTGAAAAATAGATGCGGCTATCTAGCACTATTTGATTTTGTTAGTCAATTTAAATCAGGAGAGCGTCAAGCACGCCTTAAAACGGCGGCAAAAAAACCGTCCATATTATGAACATGAGGATACGTTCGATAAAAATGTTTCCTGTCAATAAGGCTTTTGTTTAATGAAGATGGAAGCTCACATAGTGAGAAATGTTTATTTTTTGCCAAAAATTCATTTAGTATATGTTCGTTTTCCTTGATCAAAAGAGAGCAGGTACAATAAATTAAACGCCCTCCATTTTTCACCGCCTTTGAAGAATTAGCTAAAATACTTTTTTGCAGGGAATTTAATTTATCCATATCTTTTTGCTTAATCCGCCATTTTATTTCGGGATTGCGCCTTAGCGTGCCGGTACCAGAACAGGGCGCGTCGATAAGGACATGATCAAAGCTATCTCGCAGATCTTCAGGGAGTCCCGCGCTTAAATCACAGGTAAGCGTTTTAACCGAAGTTATTCCCATGCGCGCCGCTTCATTTTTAAGCGCGTCATTTTTTTGGGGATTGCTGTCAATCGCCACGATGACGCCTTGATCTTGCATGAGCGCCGCCAGATGCGTCGTTTTGCCGCCGCTTCCGGCGCAGACATCCAATACGGAATCATTCATTGATGGATTTAAAAGAAAAGATACACACTGCGCGCCTTCATCCTGAAGCCGGAAAAGTCCTTTAGAAAAAATATTTGTTTTCTGTATAGGAATATTGCCCTGATTAATGATGATGCCGTGGGGAGAACAGTTTGTTGGCGCGACATCAAAGCTCTGCAGCTCTAGCTCTCGTATCAGCTCATTTCGTGATATTTTTAAAGTGTTCGTTCTTATTGTCAGCGGAGCGATTTTATTATTCGCGGCGCAAAGAGCTAAAGTATTTTGCTTACCCATTATCGCAATCCATTCTTCAACCAGCCACAAAGGATGTGAATAAAACGATGATATGTGTTGGGTGCTGTTTTTTTTCAGGGGAGGGAAGGAAATATTACTGCCGCGGCGCAGGAAATTTCTTAAAATAGCGTTAATAAGCCCGCTTTTTTCCGGATTCACGTTATTGGCAATTTTAACGGCTTCATCAACCACGGCAAACGACGGGATTCGTTCGCTGAATTTAAGTTGAAAAAGAGAAATCCGAAGGATATTTTTTATTTGCTCATTCAGATTTTCAAAATTTCCCCGGTAAAGTTTTGCTATCATCCAATCGAGGTGCCCGCGTAATCTTAGCACACCGTAAACAAGATGAGTGAGCAGCCGGCCATCGGGATTGCCGGTCAGTTGATAATCGTCAAGAACTTTATCAAGAAGCGGCGAGGCGAAATCATGATTCAGCTCTACCTGGGTAAGAATATCTACAGCTAAATGACGGACTGATTTATTCACGACTGCTCTTTTCTGTAAAAATTACATAAACAAATTTGATCTGTGGTAAATAAGATAAAGCAGAGTTGTCTAAAAATATTGGTCACAAAAATAAATTTTATGTATGAATTGCCGCGTGGCTTGTCTGATCTTTGTTTTTCCCCTTTTTATTTAAGTAAAAATTCCTTATGGTAATTATATCTTTGTTAATGTCTGCTGACGGATATAAAAGCGGTCCCGCGCCGCCTGTTTTGGTGCCATAATCAATGAAAGCCAGCACAATTGGAATATTCGCTTCCTTGGCTATATGGTAAAAACCGGATTTCCAGTAATCAACTTTGTGCCGTGTGCCTTCCGGGGCTATAGCCAAAACAAATTTTTCATTTTCATTAAATATTTTTACTATTTTATCCACAATGTTGCTGTGTGATGATCTGTCTGTGGCGATGCCGCCCAGCCATCTGATAATCGGAGCGAATGGCCAGCGGAACAATTCTTTTTTGGCTAAAAAGCGCGCGTCAATTTTTAAATTAAAAGCCAAAATAAAGCCGTAAAAAACATCCCAGTTTGAAGTATGTGGAGCGACAATAATGATATATTTATTTTGTTTGGGAAGCGTCCCTACCGCTTTCCATCTTAGTGTTTTTAAAAGAATCAGAGAGATGATTCGCAGAAATGTTTTTAAAACAGGTGTGGTAAAAATCGTATAACGAGACACAGAAACACTCCCTGGTGAATTAATTAATTGAAGTATATTTAAGCATGAAGTGTACTGTCAAGAATAAATATTTATTAAAAAAAAGTCACGGTAAGATGAATTTATCCACGTTATTTTTTACCCAATATATTGTTTGGATTGAGCTTATATCCGCGTAAAAATTCATTTGCTGTCATCCTTTTTTTGCCGGCAAGCTGTACTTCCTTTAAAATTACGTATCCGTCAGAGGCGGTTATGGCTATACCATTTACTAATGATTCACCAAGGGAACCAGGCATTTTACCCGTTGTTTCTGGTTTAGGCTCCGCCGCATAAATTTTGAGGAGTTTTCCTTCTATAAAACTATACGCGGCAGGTGATGGGCTTAGGCCGCGGATAAGATTGGATATGTCGATAACGCTGTTGTGCCAGTTTATTTCACCAATTTCTTTGGTGAGGCGTGGAGCGAAAGTGGCCAAAGATGAATCCTGGGGGTGAGGCTGTGCTGTGCCGGACAGAATTTGTTCGATTACTTTCATTAAAAGTATGGCGCCATGTCTGGCCAGTCGGTCATGAAGATGCCCGTAATTTTCTGACGGATCGACAAAAGTCTCTTCCTGCTCTAAAATAGCGCCTGAGTCCATTCCTTCATCCATCATCATTATTGTCACGCCTGTTTTGGTTTCGCCTTTTATCAGAGTCCAGTTAATGGGAGCCGCGCCTCTGTATTTGGGCAAAAGAGAAGGATGAATGTTCAGGCATCCCAGACGAGGAATATCGAGGATGAGTTTAGGCAGTATTTGGCCAAACGCCGCCACGACAATGATTTCCGGATTTAATTCTTTTGCCAATTCAAAAAAAGCCTGCTCTTTTATGCTATTAGGCTGATAAACAGGAAGCCCGAATTTCTGGGCCAGAATTTTCACGGCCGGAGGATTTGTAACCTGGCCCCTTCCTTGCGGACGGTCAGGTTGCGTAATAACACCGGCTATCTGATAGTTTTCAGCATGTAACATCTGCAGGGCGGGCAGAGCGAATGAAGGTGTGCCCATGAACATAACCCGTAAATCAGGCATATAAAGAATCCTTTATTTTTTCAGCAAAAGCATATAGGGATTAAAGTCATTGTGTCAAGGATGACTTTTGTTAATAATATTTTGAAATAAATATAATTTTATAGTAATAGAATTAAGAAACATATATTAGTTTTGTAAATTTCCTATTTAGGAGGCAAATATGAGAAAATGGTTATTAATTTTTATTGTATTTGTTCTTTTTGCCTGCGGCAATCAGCCCTCGACTGATTTAATCAGGGAAGATTTTCAGCGTATATACCCCAAGGGTGAAATTGTTTTATTAAAGCCGCTGGAAAAAAGTTCTGATACATACCGGGTAGCTATCAGCTATTATCCTGACACAGATTATCATACTGAAGCAGTGGGAAAAGACGAGTTTCTCTATAAAAAGATTGGTGACAAGTGGGTAAATACCTGGCGCAAATCAAGCGGGCGATAAAAGTTAACGTAATTTTATTCACGAAGATATAAACGCCCATAATGCAAAAATCATATCTTGCCTTATTTTTCTGGATTATTATTACTCTGGCGGTTGGCCTGGCCGCAGGTATGGTTAGCCGCCCGGATGTATGGTATGACGCTCTTAGCAAGCCTGTTTGGAATCCTCCTGGCTGGATATTTGCTCCTGTTTGGATTGTGCTTTATGTATTGATGGGTGCCGCAGCGGGACTTATCTGGCAGAGACGAGCTATTTCCCAATCGACGTTAGCCCTTAATTTTTATGTAATCCAGTTAATTCTGAACATTATTTGGCCGTTAATATTTTTTGGTATGCGTAACCCAGGATTGGCCTTCGCGGAAATTTGCCTCCTGTGGATAGCTATTGTAGCCACGCTATTTGCTTTCTGGAGAGTTTATCGCCCTGCCAGTTTTTTGCTGATGCCTTATTTTTTATGGGTGAGTTTTGCCGCTGTTCTTAATTTGACCATCTGGCTTATGAATATCAGCGTCTCCTGATATCTTACATGAAATTTTCCGGATCAATATCCACGTTTATCTTTACAAAACTGTTTTTATGTTTCTGAAGCAATTCCCGCGCGATGAGGCGCAATGTATTTACATTCGTTCCTTTAATCAGCATTTGGAAGCGAAAACGGCCGTTTAGCTTGGCCAGCGGCGCCGGCGCGGGGCCGATTATTTCGACAGAGTTTTTATGGGCATCTGTTATTGAATTTGTTTTTTTAGCCAGATTTTTGCTTTCGCTCATCACGGCATCCTTTTTTACGGATGATAAGCGGATATTGATAATGTGCCCGAAGGGCGGATATTGAAGTTCCTGGCGGAATTTCAATTCATCATTATAAAAAGATTTGTAATCATGATTTTTCGCGTTAAGCAGGGCGTAATGTCCGGGGTTGAAAGTTTGAATGATGACTTTTCCCGGATTGTCGCCGCGCCCGCCGCGCCCGGCAACCTGGGTTAGAATCTGAAAAGTTTTTTCTGCCGCCCGAAAATCAGGCATGTTCAGAGATGTATCAGCAGCCACTACGCCGACCAGTGTAATAAATGGAAAATCGTGGCCTTTGGCGATCATTTGCGTTCCGATGAGAATATTAATCTTCTTTTCTTCCAGATCTTTCAGAATTTTTTCATACGCGCTGTTGCGCGATGACGTGTCGGAATCCATCCTTTGAACCCGCGCCGCGGGAAAAAGCTTTTCGATTTCTTTTTCCAGTTTTTGCGTTCCCGCTCCGTAGCTTCGCACTCGGCTTCCCCCGCAGGATGGGCAAACGGGAATCGCTTTTTGCTGGAAGCCGCAATAGTGGCATTTGATGATATTTTCGGAAAGATGATGTTTCAGCGATACGGAACAATTAGGGCAATGGAAGTTATATCCGCAATCAGCGCAGACTAAAAAAGTGTCAAAGCCGCGTTTATTGAGAAAAAGCAAAACCTGCTCATCATTTTTCAGCGTGTCCGTGATCGCCGCGATAAGATTGTCGGAAAGCAGAGGCATTTTCCCCTGTTTGTCTTTTTGGGATTTCATGTCGATGAGTTCCACCATAGGCAGTGGCCGGTTTTGCACGCGCGACGTAAGTTC
>JBFYYA010000164.1:0-2555 GCA_041310245.1 Syntrophaceae bacterium
GCTCGTCCGATCTTGCTGATTTTCTTTGTAATTCTTTTTAGTGCGTTATTTCCCGCGGGAGGTAAGGATTCTGTCAAAAAGAAGGAAAAATACGCCGTAACAATTTATTTTTCCGATAAGCAGGAAAGATTTTTAGTGCCCGAAACACGTTATATAATCAAAGAGGATAATGATGCCTTGCAGGCAAAAGAGATCGTGAAGGCTTTACTCGACGGGTCTAAAACAGGTTTAGTTAACACATATCCTTCCGGAGTTACTGTTAAAGATGTCAGGGTTAGTAATGATGGCACTGCTTTTATAAATTTTGACGCTAACCTGTCCAGGCTTCATCCGGGAGGTTCTGCCGCGGAAATGGCGTCAATTTATTCTCTGGTAAATTCGCTTACAGAAAACATCAATAATATCAAGCAGGTAAAGATTGTAGTGGATGGCGGCGAACTGACTTCAATAAAAGGTCATATCTCGACAAAAAATCCCTTTCGTCGAGATCCCGAGCTTATTGTCAAAGCGCAGGAGGGCAAGAGCTGATTTTTTATGGCGCCTAAATCGAAAATAGCCCGCACGCGCAATATCGGCATTGTAGCCCACATTGACGCTGGTAAAACCACAGTTTCAGAGCGGATTCTTTTTTACACCGGTAAATCCTACAAAATGGGAGAAGTTCATGATGGCGAAGCCGTGATGGACTGGATGCCGCAGGAGCAGGAAAGGGGCATCACCATAACCTCAGCGGTAACCACGTGCGCCTGGAAAAACCATGAAATTCACATTATCGATACACCCGGGCATGTTGATTTCACGATTGAGGTTGAGCGCTCACTGCGTGTGCTTGACGGCGCTGTGGTTGTCTTTTGCGCTGTGGGCGGAGTTGAGCCGCAATCGGAAACAGTCTGGCATCAGGCGGATAAGTACGGCGTGCCCAAAATAGCTTTCATCAACAAAATGGACAGAGTTGGAGCTGATTATTTCAGCGTGATAGACATGATGGGAAAAAGATTTACTTCTGTTCCGGTTCCTATTCAGATACCCGCGGGGAGTGAAGACAATTTTCGCGGCGTTATCGATCTGATTAATCAAAAACTTTTGATTTGGAATGATTCCGCGCAAGGCCTGGAATTCACGTCGCAGGATATACCGGAGGAGTTTGCTGAAGCGGCAAGAACAAACAGGGAGAAAATGATTGAGATGCTCGCGGAACATGATGATGAGCTTGCTGATAAATATCTGGGTGGTAAAGAAATTACAACGGGGGATATAGAAAAGGGCGTTAGAAAGGCCGCGATTTCGCTTAAAATAGTTCCGGTACTTTGCGGCGCCGCCTTGCGCAACAAAGGCATTCAGCCGATACTGGATGCTGTGGTAAATTTCCTTCCATCGCCGGAGGATATTCCGCCGGTAAGAGGAATTAATCCGATTACTAAAAAGGAAGAAGTGAGGCAATGCTCGGATAAAGAACCGCTGGCGGCGCTGGCTTTTAAAATAATGCTGGATGAAGGAAGAAAACTCGCGTATTTGCGGATTTATTCCGGTCAGATACAGGCGGGTGGAGAATTATACAACGTTGTGAAAAAGAGAAAAGAGAAAATTGCCCGCCTTCTTTTGATGCACGCCAATAAGAGGGAAAGAATTGAAAAAGCGTCAGCAGGCGATATTGTCGCTGTTTTGGGTTTAAAAGATACTACCACCGGAGATACTCTCTGCGCGGAAAAAAGCCCGATTATTTTGGAGAGAATAGAATTTTACGAACCGGTAATCAGCCAGGCTATTGAAGCCAAGACGCCCGGCGATCAGGAAAAGCTTTCCGTAGCGCTGGATAAACTGCTTGATGAGGATCCGACATTGCGGGTCAAATATGAAGAGGAAACGGCGCAGACGGTTATTTCCGGCATGGGGGAATTGCATCTGGAAATTATCGTTGACCGCTTGCAGCGAGAATTCAACGCCCGTGTTAATGTAGGACGCCCGCGTGTTGTTTATCGTGAAGCCATACAGAAGCAGGTGGAAGCAGAAGGAATATTTGAACGTGAACTGGGAGAGAAAAAACATTTTGCCCAGGTGCGCGTTTCTTTGACGCCTCGCAAGCGGGGCATGGGTAATGAAATAATCATTATGACGGATGAAAGCATAATTCCCGCGGAATTTCACGAGGCAATCATTGAAGGAATTAAAGAAGCGGCCATGAGCGGAGCGTTAAACGGATATCCGGTAACTGATGTCGGAGCGGCGGTAACAGGTGGCAGTTTCAAAGAAAGTGAATCATCTGTACAGGCGTATAAGATAGCGGCGGCCGCGGCTTTTCGTGAAGCTTTCGGCAAAGCCGAGCCTGTTTTGCTTGAGCCGATAATGATGGTGGATGTAATCACGCCGGCAGAATTTATGGGAGATGTTATCGGCGATATCAACGCGCGCCGCGGCGAAATTCAGGCGGTTAATCCCAGAGGAACAATCAGCGAAATTAAAGCCAAAGTGCCTCTTAAAGCACTGTTCGGCTATTCCACAGATTTGCGCTCCGCGACGCAGGGACGCGCGACTTTTTCCATGATTTTCTTGCAATA
>JBFYYA010000165.1:0-5330 GCA_041310245.1 Syntrophaceae bacterium
TTTTACCGGAAAGAGAAGAATCAATTTGCGCGGGAATGATCAGCGCCGCGCCGTCAGGGTCAATATATTTGGCTTCATAGGAATAAAATTCATGTTTGGGAACAATTTCCCCCAGAATCGATGCCTGAGGATTTTCGTTTCCCAAAACGGCGCATTCAATTTCGCGGCAGTCAATTGCTTTTTCAATCATCACTCGCGTGTCGAATTGAAAAGCAAAATTAACTGCTTTTTGCAGTTGTTCTTTTTCCTTTACCTTTTTTACGCCCACGGAAGAGCCGGTGCAGACGGGTTTGACAAACAAAGGCAGGCCAAGTTTCTCCACCGCGCTTTGGATGATGTTTTGCGTGTTGGCTTTCCATTCGCTTTTATTCACGGTTATCGAAGAAACAACGGGGATGCCCGTCTCCCGTAGTAATCTTTTGGCCACGTCTTTATCCATGCCGACGGAAGAACCGATAACATCCGCGCCCACATATGGCACCATCGCCAGCTCCAGCAGGCCCTGCAGCGTGCCGTCCTCGCCGAAAGTTCCATGCAAAACAGGGAACACAACATCAATAGTTACTTTTTTATTTTTATTTGTCAGATCGTATAAATGAAGTTGATTGTTTTGCTGAAAATGATTGACGAGCCACTTGCCTTTCTTTTTTAAGGCCAGCACTTTGCCGAAATCCTTGTGGGGGATTATTTGCGGCTTATCCTGAACATACCATTTGCCTTCTCGGTCAATGCCTATGGCGGTTAATTTGTATTTGTTTTTATCCAAAGCTTCCAAAACGGACGCGGCGGAGCAAAGTGAAACATCGTGCTCGCCTGATCTGCCGCCATACAACACGCCGACGCGTATTTTTGCTGTTTTTTTCGAAGAGCTTATTTTCTTCGCCATTTTTACCCCGTCATATTGTGTGATTATTTTAAAGATATATAAGACCTAAGTGCTTAAATTGTCAATTTAATTTTACTTTTTACGCTGTGCCTTAACCTTGACAAAAATATTGAAATACATATATTAATTGCGTAATACGGATAAAAACAGGTGTTTTTATGGCGCGGTTTTTTAATGAATCTCAATTGCCTCTGGCAAACAAGGCTTTTGCGGATGCCGAAAAGCTGGTTTCCGGATATTTTCGTTTAAATGAAAGCAAGTTTAAAAAGCATAAGTATGACGTAAAAACACTTGCATATTTGGATGAACACGAGATAAAAGACGGCGCGTTTGCCCATCTATGCAAATATTCATATGAAAGGCCGGAAGGCGAAGCGCAAAGCGCCGGGGAGGGTTTTGATTTTTACCGCGTTTGCCTGCAGGACAATATAATTCTGAACGCGGTGCAGCGGGCAAATCCCTTTATTAAGCTAAGCCCCCTGATGCTTTACATCGCCGTGCATGAGCTGATTCATGTTTTACGCTTTGGAAACAATGAAAGCGATTTTCACGCGCCGGCGGAAGAAAAAGAAAATGAAGAAGCTACCGTCCATAATTTAACGAAAAACACGTTACAGATGGTCAATTATCAGGACATGAATATAGTTTTAGATTGTTTCAGCAATAATTTTAAAATTTTTGATACATACAGTTGCGGAGGTTTTTAATATGCCTATCTATGAATACAAATGCCAAAAGTGTGGCAAGCAGTTTGAAGCGCTGCAGGGAATAAATGATCCCGATGTGAAAAGCTGCAAATTCTGCCGGGGAAAAGTTCAAAAGCTAGTTTCCATGACGTCTTTCGCGCTTAAAGGGACGGGGTGGTACGCGACGGACTACGCGGGCAAGAAACCGCAGGCGGCAAAAAAACAGGATAAGGAAACAACAAGCACGGAGAGTTCCGCGTCAACAGAAACCAAATCAACCAGTACAAAAGAAGATTAGATAAAAAAGTCGGAAGAAATAAAAAAAGCGGCACTCTTTAGTGCCGCTTTTTTGTTTGTCTGTCGTTTATTAATCAATTCATTGCGCCGCAAAGTAATTTTGCAGTTCCTTGCAGAGATCTTCCGGAACGACCGGGCAGATTATCTCGTTGTGCAGTTTTTCAAAATAATTCAAATCGCTCGTGCCCAGCGGGTTGATTTCAAAACGCGGCGTGATTTTCCCCTGCACCCATAAATAACGGTTGCTGAGCATCGGCGCGTAAAGCGATAAGTTGAAGCTGATAAAGTTATTCGCGTATAAATAACCGAAAACCCTGGCCAGTCCCGCCAGAAGCTCGTCAAAATTGGCTTCGGTCAAATCAAAAAAAGAAGTTTTTTCGTGAAAATAGAAGTCTATTTCTCCGGCCATGCTTTTGGGCGCGAAACTGGTCAGCCAGCTTATCGCGCCGGTATTGGTGATAAATCTTTCCTTAGCGTCTTTCTCCATGGCAATCAGGCTGTGCCAGAGATTTCCGCCGTCTTCTTCCGCCGCGTAGCCCTGCGCGCTGGTGATAAGCCGCTGCATAAAGTTGGTCGGTTTTTTCCCGATAATTGTCTGCAGGTGTGGATGAATCAGCCCACCTCCGGCAGGCGGCATATAGTTCCAATTGATGGAACAGTATTTATAACCTAAATTCATTTCGGCCATGCGGTGAAAATAATCGCGGCATACTTCAAAGCCGTCTTTCATGGTTCGCGGCGTCAGTTCATCCATGGGAATGAAATGACGGGAGGAGAGGATGGCAATAGAATTATTCGCGTCGTAAGGAAAAGCGTTGGGGAATAGCCAGGCGTTGCCGTGGCGGAATTTTCCTTCCGCGATAATATGCGGCATGAATTTTGGCGTTGTTTTTTCGAAAAGCGGCGAGCAAAAGGGGCACAATGATTCCGGAGATTTTTCCAGGTAGGTATTGACGTCCGGTTTGTGCGCGGTGCGGACGCGGTAGGGCAGTATACGGCAGGCCACGTCGGTAATTTCATCATGCCGCAATTCAATGGCGATTTCTTTTTCCTCGAAGTTTTTAAAAGCGTTAAGGTAACGCCCTTTGGTGATTTCTTTTTTAAACCCTTTAAATCTCATCTTTATCCTTTCCCTGTTTTCTTTTTAGCCTTGCCAATAAGAACCGGTCAATATTTTTTTGCGACAAATCACCGTTTAGTTTTTGCCGCAGTGTTTCCAGAGGGATTTCCATGCGCGCGGCGCTTCTGTGGCCGCCGCCGCTCCCCAAATCGCCGAAAGTTTTTTGCGCCAGCGCGCCGCAGTCCCGGCGGTAGCCGTCGCCGCGAAAAATGATAACGAATTTATCACCGGCGATTCCGGATATGATAACATAGTTTACGCCGATCAGGCGCAAATAAAAATCCGCCACCTGCACCCCGGCATCCGCGCTTTCCATAACCCCCAGGTTGCAGACATATCCGCCGGGAAATGTTTTTATATGATGATAAGCGTGGTCGAAATATTTCAGAAAGCTCTTGGGTGTCTGGTTCAGCTCAATGCGCTGAATTAGTTGTATGTTGGCGCGCCCTGAATGATAAGTATAAGCGTTGATGTCTTCAAAGCTGGTATCGCGGTCAAAATTGCCCGTGTCGGTTTTAATTCCGTACATAAGGGCGGTGTGCAGATTGCGGGGAATGGCGACATGAGCGCAAAGCAGATATTCGGTTAAAACACTCGACAGCGCGCCATAGCCGGAACGGATATCTTCCAAATCAGCGTGCCATTGTCCTTCGCGGGGATGATGGTCGAAAACCATATGTGGATTTACAGAAACGTTATTTTTAAAGAAAGACGGCTGCGCGTCGAAAAGAGCGATAAGGCGATAAGCATTTAAATCTACTTTATTTATCAATTGAATATTTAAACGCATGGCTTTTGCCAGAGCTATATTTTGCTGCCGCGCCAAAGGTTCAGTGGCGACAAACGCGTATTTGGTAAGCCCCCTTTTTTGTTGGATGATCCGGTGCATGGCCAGGGCGGAAGCTATGGCGTCGGGATCGGGGCTTCCGTACATCATAAAGGCCATCGAATCGCCGGGGCGAACCATTTCCATTATCTTTTTGAGATTTTGCGCTGTTTCTTTTTTTATCGGAATGGATTTTATTTTCATGGCTGTCTTAAGGAAAACGGCCGGCTGGAAAATCTATACCACGACAATTTTTCCGGCATGTTCGGCAACAACTTCTCCGACGATGGCGGCATCCCTTATGCCGGCCTCACACATTTTTTTCATTAATGCGCTTGACTTACTTTGCGGCAGACTGAAGAACAAACCGCCTGCGGTTTGCGGATCAAAAAGAATATCAAAGAGCCAGTCCGGACAGCTTTTTTCTTTTTGCACCTGCGTTATGCGAAAATCTTTATTACGGTAAAGGCCGCCGGGGACAAATCCTGTTTCCACCAATTCCCGCACGCCCGCAAAAACTGGCACGGCGGACGAATTTATTCGCAGGCCGACATTTTCTCCTTCAATCATTTCACAGGCGTGTCCTAAAAAACCAAAACCGGTAATGTCGGTGCAGGAATGAATGTCATTTTCGGAAGTTATTATTTGTGACGCCTTTTTGTTGAGCAGCGTCATGCAGGAAGTCGCCGCGGACATTAATTGCTGGTTTGCCTCCCCAACTTTTATTGCTGTGCTGACAATGCCCGTTCCCAGCGGTTTGGTCAAAATTAAACAGTCTCCAACTTGCGCGCCGCGATTGAATAAAACTTTATCCGGATGGATGACACCGGTGACAGCCAGGCCGTATTTTAACTCGTTATCTTCCACACTGTGACCGCCGACAAGCAAAACTCCCGCTTCACGCATTTTATCAAGGCCACCGCGCAGAACTTCCCGCAAAATGTTTTTGTCCATTGTTTTGACCGGGAAACATACGATATTCATCGCGGTAATGGGTTTGCCGCCCATGGCGTAAACATCGTTGAGCGCGTTAGTCACGGCGATTTGGCCGAAGGTGAAGGGATCGTCAACAATCGGCGTGAAAAAATCAACAGTCTGCACCAGAGCCAGGCTGTCCGAGAGTTTATACACCCCCGCGTCTTCCGCGTGTTCAAATCCGGTCAGCAGATTCGGATCGGAAATCAGCGGCAAATCGCGCAGTATTTCGGCAAGGTCGCCCGGACCTATCTTGCAGGCTCAGCCCGCGCCCTGCACAGTTTCGGTTAAACGTAAATTCTTTTTTTCGTCCATTTCAAAACTCTGTCGACATGATTGAACATTTTAACTTGATCTTTTTTAACATATAAGGGTGTATATTCCAAATCAATTTATTGGTAATCAGACGGTTTTTTTAAAAATAAAAATCAGATTTCTTATTGATTTATTTAAGGCAATAAGTTTAAAGAGAGCATCTTTGATAAAGAAGGCGATTTTAATGCCCATACGTTATTATAGCACAAATCGTAATCTGAAAAA
>JBFYYA010000166.1:0-5402 GCA_041310245.1 Syntrophaceae bacterium
GTTCTTTTGCCTACCAGCATGGACGGAGACGGAACGAAAGCAGGCTACGACATCGAATATACAAAAGCCATTTCTTCCGCTGTGAAAGTTCCGGTGGTGGCCTCCGGCGGCGCGGGAAAACTGGAAGATTTTTACGAGGCGGCAGTGAAAGGCGGCGCGAGTATTTTACTTGCCGCTTCCGTTTTTCATTTTCGAATGCTCAGCATTCAGGAGGTGAAAAATTACCTTCGCGAAAAGGGATTGCCCGTTGCAGGAATCAATGTATAGCGATTGATGGTTTACGTAGGCATTAAATTTATAAACAAAACATGACGCCAACCCTGTGAGGATAAAATGGGCAGGCCGTATCACTATTTTAAATACAATAAGAGCCGCGAAAATAAGTTTACCAATATCGCCCATCGGGGCGCGTCCGCTTATTATCCGGAAAACACGCTGGCCGCGTTTGAAGCGGCGATTGAACTTGGCGCCGATATGGTTGAGTTCGATGTTCAGTTAAGTCGCGACAGAGAGGTTGTCGTTTTTCACGACGAAAAGATTTCACGCTGCACAAGCGGCAGAGGGCGAATATCTGATTATGCTCTGACTGAAGTGAAGAAACTCGATGCCGGAAGCTGGTTTGGCAATAAGTTTAAAGGCGCCACAATACCCACGCTTCACGAAACTCTGGCTATCTGCAAAGATAAAATCGCCGTAAATATCGAAATCAAAACTGAAGCCGTCACAGATAAAACCGTGGGAGGCATTGAAGAAAAATGCCTGAAAATTGTTGAGCAAAGCGGCATGAGAGATCATGTTATTTTTTCCAGTTTTGACCCGCGGGCGATAAAGCATTTAAGAGAAATAGAAAGCCATGCCGCCACCGCCGTGTTGTTTGAAAAAAAACACTACGGGAAAAAACTGCCTTCGGAGATGGTAACGCTATTGGGCGCGGACTGCTTCAACTGCAGCCATAAGGAGTTAAATAAGAAATGGCTTGAAGATCTTGAGGTAAATGGCGTTTCCGTTAATGTTTACACGGTTGATGCTGAAAAAAAGATACGCCGACTTTTAAAAGCGGGCGTAGAAGGTATATTTACCAACAAACCCGATGTTTTAAAAAAAACGGCGGATGATTTCTTTAGGCGCGACAACTAAGGTTAAATCTAAACGGAGAAAGATTATGGAATTATCAAACAGGATGATTAAAACCATTATGGTTTCGCTAGACGCTTTAACGCAGGCGGCGAGGATGGATATCCGCGTGCACGGCAAAGAAAACGTTCCGGACCAGCCGGTGCTCTTCGTTGTTAATCATTTCACGCGGATGGAAACTATTCTGATGCCGTATATCGTCAAAAAACACATCAAAAAATTTCCCGTTTCTCTGGCGGATAAAGGATTTTTCGGCGGTAAAATGGGAGATTTTATGAGCAGGCTGGGCGCGGTTTCCACGGCAGATCCTCAACGCGACACAATTTTAATTAATTCACTGCTTACCGGAAGCAATCCTGTCATTATTTTTCCGGAAGGCCAGATGATTAAGGATAAAAAGCTGATTGAAAAAGGCAAATACATGGTTTTCAATACCGGAACCAGAAGGCCGCCGCATACGGGAGCGGCGCGCATCGCTTTACGTTCTCAGTTTCTTCGCGAAGAATTGCGCTTGTTTCGTCAAAGAGGCGATAAGGCGTCTATCAAACAACTGGCCGCTCATTTTGGTTTTGACGTGAAGGATGTTGAGAAAATATTAAAGCAGGAAACTTATATCGTGCCGATAAATATTACCTATTATCCGGTGCGCGCCCGGGAAAATATTATCAGCAAGCTGGTAGGCAGGTTTGTTGAAGATATTTCCGAGCGTTTTAAAGAAGAACTGCAAACGGAAGGCTCTATGATTACGCGCGGTGTTGATATTGATATAAACTTCGGCCAGGCGATACCAATGAAGAAATACATCGAGGCCAGCGCGTCACTGCATAAGATGCTTTCCGACGAAAAACTTTACCTGCATCCCGGCGAGCTGAAATACGCCGCTCCGTTTAAAAACCTCTATATAAAAATTATGTACGAATACATGGAATCCATCTACGCGATGATGACAGTTAATCATGATCATTTATTTTCCTACATTCTGGCAAAATACGCCAAAAATAAAATCAGCGAAGATGATTTTAAAAACCGTGTATTTCTGGCTGTTGATTATTTGCGAAGCTGCGGTTTGAATAATTACCACACCAGCTTGGACAGGAAGCAATTTTATCTGCTCACTGATGATTACCATCAGAAATATGAACATTTCATCAAGTCGTCGCTGGCCGAAAAGCTGATCACTTTGGATGATGGAGTAATACAGAAAAACAGCGCGCGTTTCAGCAAGGTTTATGACTTCCACACTATAAGAAAAGATAATATTATCGAAGTTTTGAGAAACGAAATAGAACCGCTCAAAAATCTGACAAAAGAGCTTAACAAATTAATGCTGTTGCCCGACTTATATGTCCGGCAAAAGATAAAAAATCATTTTATGAAGCTGGAAAAGAAACTTTATGCCGATGATTACGAAAAATATTTTTTAGAAAAAGAAAGCAAGCCGAAAAACATTGGCAGGCCGTTTTTCTGGAAACATTTTTTCGGGGAAAAAGGCGTGATTCTGGTGCATGGATATATGGCGGCGCCGGAAGAAATACGTCCGCTCGCGGAATATCTTTATAAAAACGGTTACAGCGTTTATGGGGCGCGCCTGCGTGGTCACGGGACAGCGCCCGAGGATTTGGCGCAAGTCAGATGGGAAAAATGGTACGATTCGGTTGGCCGCGCGTATATAATTATGAAAAACAGCCTGAAGTATTTTGCGATCGCCGGTTTTTCTACCGGCGGAGACATAGCGCTTTTGCAGGCGGCAAACAAGCCCGGAAGATTCAAAGCGGTAATATCGATAAACGCGCCGCTTAGCCTGCAAAATATTTCTTCGAAGTTCGCGTCAGCAATTGTTGCATGGAATAAACTATTAACTAAATTCAAGGCGAAAAAAGGCAAAATGGAGTTTGTGGTTAACGATCCGGAAAACCCGCATATAAATTATATAAGAAACCCGGTAAGCGGGGTTGGGCAGCTTGAAAAACTGATGAATGTGGTTGAAGACAGGTTAAAAAATATAACCGACCCGCTGCTGGTGATACAGGGCTCGGATGACCCGGTGGTTAATTCCGCGAGCGGAAAAGATATTTACAAAAAAACTGGTGCCGCTAAAAAGAAAATATTCACGGTAAAATCCGAGCGTCATGGAATATTGCGGGGAAAAGAAGCTCAAGAGGTAAACGCGAAGGTGCTGGAATTTTTGCAAGAAGTTTTTTAATTTCGGAGGTAAAGGATCTTCATCTTTGAACTAAGATAGAAAGGCATGCGGGATTCCCCGGCATTTGCCGGTACGCGGTCTGGATACCCCCGGCCTGCGAGATTGTGTCGCAATCATCATTTGTCATTGCGAGCTCCCGCAGGGAGCGCGGCAATCCCTATAATACTGAATAGACAAGAGATTGCTTCGGTCGTTAAACTTCTCGCAATGACATTACGACACAGCCTCTGCGCCGGCATGACAACATTGGTGGCAATTATTGATATTATGAAATACTCTTTGTGCATTAATTAAGCGGAAGATAATATGAAAAAAATATCAGATTTATTATTTTTCAGGGACAGTCATGTCTGTCCGCGCTGGCTATGTTTCACGTTTGACAATGTTTTTCGCAAGCTGATTCATAACCCTTACAAAATTCTCCATCCTTATATCAGAAAAGGGAATACTGTTCTGGATATTGGACCAGGTATCGGTTATTTCACGATACCTCTGGCAAAGATGGTTGGCGATAAGGGGCGGGTGATTGCCATAGATATTCAGCAGGAAATGCTTTCGGCCATCAGAAAAAGGGCAAAACGCGCCGGAGTGTTACCGAGGGTAGGTTTTCAACTGGCTTCTTCGGATTCTCTGGGTGTAAAAGTCAAAGCCGATTTTATTCTGGCTTTCTGGATGGTGCATGAAGTTCCTGATAAAAAGCGGTTTTTTTCTCAGGTATATTCTCTTTTAAAAAAAAGCGGCAGGTTTTTGGTGTGCGAACCCAAAATACACTTAAATAAAAAAGAATTTATGCGAATGCTCAACTATGCCCGGAAAGCCGGATTTTCGGTGGTGAAAAGCCCCGATATATTCTTAAGCCGTTCGGTGTTATTTTTTAAAAAAGAAAAGTAGGCTAGAAAGCGTTTACGCGGCCAAAGTGTAACTTTTTTCACGGAAAAGCCGCAGGCAGGCGTCAACAACTTCCGCGTCATAAAGAACGCCTCTGTTATCGGCTATTTCTTGCAGTGCCGCTTCAATGCCGTGCGCGGCGCGATAAGGGCGGTGGGAAGAAATAGCTTCCACAACATCGGCTACAGCCATAATATTTGACTCCAGCAGGATCTCTTTTTCTTTTAATGCGCGGGGATACCCGGAGCCGTTGACGCGTTCGTGATGTTCCAGCACGATGCGGGCGATCGGCCAGGGAAACTCAATATTTTTTAAAATCGCGTAGCCGGAGTCCGGGTGTGTTTTGATTAAATTAAATTCCAGCGCGGTAAGATGCGTGGGTTTGGTAAGGATTTCCGATGGTATCGATATTTTACCGATATCATGAAGCATGCCGGCCATGCGCACTCCGTCTATCTGGTCACTGGGCAATCTCATTTCCGTGGCAATCGCGCGTGCCAGATCAGCAACGCGGCGCTGGTGACCCGCCGTGTAGGGATCTCTTGTTTCCACCATTACCGCCATGGCGCTAATCGTGGCGCCCAGGGCTTTGCGCAGTGTCTTGACATTTTCTACGCGTTCAAACTCAAGTTGTTTCTTTTCCGAGATATCCTGTACCATGCCCTGATAATAAAGAACCCGCTTCTGGTCATCAAGCGCGGCGCTTGAGCTGATAGATACCCATACACGGCTGCCGTCTTTACGGTAAAATTGTGATTCGAAATTTGTAACCGCGCCGTATTTTTCAACAATTTTAAAAAGTCTTTTTCTGTCGCGCGGATAGACATAAATCTGATTAGAAATGTCGGTCACTGCTTTTAAAATTTCCGACACCGACTTATAACCGAGAATGTGGGCAAAGCTTTCATTTACAGTAAGGAGATTGCCTTCAGCAGAGGTTTGATAAACTCCTTCTTGCGCGTTTTCTACCAGCGAGCGGTATTTTTCTTCGCTTTGCCTCAGTGCCCCTTCCGTTTTTTTGCGTTCGGTAACATCGCGGATAATACCCCGGCAGCCGATGGGGCGATTATTAGAATCTCTTAACAAAGAAGCGTAAAGCTCAATGTTTCGTTTGGTTCCGTCTTTGATAAAAATATTCATTTCCAGCGTTTTGATAGGAATCCCTGTCTTGTACATC
>JBFYYA010000167.1:0-12946 GCA_041310245.1 Syntrophaceae bacterium
TATACGGTAAATATGGGATTCATTATATGTTGCAAGTTGTTGTATCAGCCGGATCGGGAATACGCACACGCATGCCTATTAGATCGCTGGCTGATCTTAAGGGGAAAAAAATTAGAGTATCTGGAAGAGCTGCAGGTTACGTCATGACAAAAGCCGGGGCTATTCCGGTGATGACAGAGCCCGCGCAAATAGCGCAAGCTATAGCTACAGGTCAGATCGATGGCGCAAGTTTCAACGCTCCTGGCGTTGATTTCTCCATGGGGTTAGGAGAAGTTACCAAATACAATATTGGTCCCGGTTGGAATATTCCGGCGGCGGCTGGCGGCGTATTGGTTAACAAAGCTGCCTGGGACACACTGCCGCCTGATTTGAAGAAAATTATTGAAACTGCCGCAACCGATAATATATCTTATTACGCTTCTTTTTCTGAATATGACAACATTCAGGCACTTAAAAAGTTTCAGGAAAGAGGGACTGTAGTTACTAAATTTTCCGACAAAGAATTGGATCAAATAGAAGCATGGGTTTGGGAATTTATTGAAGATGAAGCTAAGAAAAACCCCGACTTTGAAAAGGTTGCCACTTCCATTTTTCAGTACATGAAAGATTTCAGTGCGACACGAGAGTATCAGCAACCATACTCCCAGGGACGCAATCCGACCAGGTACCCCAAGTTGCCTAAATTAAAATAAGTGTTATTGTGCCTTGCCGCGTATTATTATTTTAACCGCGGTAAAATATTATTAACTGAAAACGAATTACATAAAAAAGGAGCAAAATATGGTAGGGGAAGCATTAATTAGGTTGTCTAATTTTCTTGATAATATTACTGAATGGTCAGGAAGGATTTTTTGCTGGCTCGTAGTGCCCTTGACCATAATTATTATTATCGAATTTTTAACTAAATCATTCAGCGCGCCTAGAATCTGGACTGATGAAACCAGCAGGTTTGTTTTTGGCGCTCATTTTATGTTGTGCGCCGCCTATGGATTGCTTTACGGTTCCCATGTGCGTATAGACCTTTTTGTCAGCATCCTATCTCAAAGGGCGCAGGCGATTATTTCCATCATTTGTTACCTTTTGTTGTTTTTCCCGTTTGTTGTGGTCTGGCTTTATTATGGATGGGATTATTTTTATGCCTCATGGTCAGCCGCGGAAACATCATTTAGTTATTGGGCACCTGTTTTATATCCGATTAAAGTCGTTATTCCATTTGCCGCATTTCTGCTGATAATACAGGGTATATCGGAAGTAATCAAATC
Organism: Syntrophaceae bacterium; assembly: GCA_041310245.1. Taxonomy (GTDB): domain Bacteria; phylum Desulfobacterota; class Syntrophia; order Syntrophales; family Smithellaceae; genus UBA4810. The sequence continues at coordinate 1,263 of JBFYYA010000167.1, forward strand.
AATTGTAACAATTAGTATATTATATGAGATATCAGGGGAGGTGTTCGAATGAGCTTGATGACTATTGCCCTTTTAATGTTTTTGGCCGTTATTGTTTTTTTCTTCCTTGGTCATCCATTGGCTTTTGTTCTCGGCGGAGTGGGAACGTTGTTTGGTTTTTTTATGGTGGGGACAGGTTTTTTCAGCACCTTTATGGACCGAATTTTTATTGGTATCATGGGAAATTTCACGTTGGTCGCCATTACTCTTTTTATTTTAATGGGGAATTTTTTGACTATCTCCGGAATTGCCGATAGGCTCTTTGAATCTTTGCGTTTTTTTCTGGGGGCAACGCGCGGTGGTTTGGGCGTCGCGGTCTTGGCTGTTTGCGCTGTTTTGTCCGCCTGTATCGGCATTGTGGGCGCATCCATTGTAACAGTTGGTCTTCTAACGGGGCCGATGCTTTTACGTTACGGATATCAAAAGGAATTGACAATGGGTATTGTCGCCGGCGGCGGCACATTGGGATTGATAATCCCTCCCAGCATCATGCTCATTGTCATGGGTGATACAGCCGGGGTGCCGGTAGATAAAATGCTTGCGGCGGCTGTTATTCCCGGTCTTTTTGTAGGTATTCTTTATGCGACCTATATTCGCGTTCGCTGCGGTCTGAATCCTGAATTGGGGCCGCCCATTCCCGCAGAAGAAATATCGCTCATGCCTTTTAGCGATAGGTTGATGGATTTCGTTATGTATTCTCTTTTGCCGCTGGCATTGATTGCTGGTGTAATAGCGGCAATATTTTTTGGATTTGCTTCCCCCACGCAAGCCGCGGCAATTGGCGCTACAATAGCTTTCCTTTTAGTTTTGATTTATCGCCGTTTCAACTGGCAGGATTTTCTGGCCACCCTTTACCAGACAGCTAAGGCAACTACCATGGTTATGATCATCATGGTCGGCGCGTCTTGTTTTACGGGAATCTTTTTGGGTATGGGCGGCGGCAAAGCCATTGTTGATACACTGATCGCAATAGGTTTAGATAAATGGGGATTGTTCTTTGTTATGATGATTTCTCTGGTTATTTTGGGATGTTTCATTGATTGGGTTGGTTTGATTTTTCTTATCTTCCCCATCTTTTTGCCAATCGCACGGTTAATGGGTTTTGATATGGTTTGGTTTGTAATGATGATGGCTATGTATCTGCAGATATCCTTTCTTCTTCCTCCCTTTGGTTACGCGCTCTTTTATCTGGCCGGTATGAAAATTCAGGGCATAAAATGGGGGCATATTTACCGGGGTGTTTTGCCGTTTCTCATTATTCAGATAATAGCCTTGTTTGTTTTCACCTCCTTTCCGGATCTTGTTTTGTTCTTGCCGACGATATTCTACGGGTGATAATTTTTGATTAGTGCGGGATTCGGGCGGGAAATGGATATCAAACCATTTCCCGCTTTTTTATGCATAAAGATTAGTATTTCGAATATGGATAAAATAATTAATGTAATAGGGCCTGTATTAAAAAGTAAAGATGCATCAATACAATAAAGCGTTTAAATCCTTGACTTTTTTGCCTGCCGGTTTTAAAGTTCCAAAATTATAATAGTAGTGGAAAATCTCCTCTTGGTATTAAGTGATCATGAATATAAAAAAACGCATTGCTGTAACAGGGTTAGGCACAATAAACGCCCTGGCAAAAAACATTTCCGGTTTCACTAAAGCTCTGCGGGAAGGTGTTTGCGGTATCGGGTCGCTGGATCTTTTTGACACAAAAGAATTTCGCACAAAAAATGGCGGACAGATAAAAGGTTTCGTTCCCCACGAATATATTCCCAGCCAATATTCGTTAAAAAGAATGTCGCGCGCTGATCAACTTTCTTTTGCCGCGGCATTGGAAGCGCTGCGCGATGCGGGTCTGTATCCAGTGCCTGCACAATTAAATGAAGAAATGGGAGTTGCCATCGGCGGCGGCTCCGGCGGTCTTTTTGAAGCGGAAAATTTTTACAGCGATTTACTGAAGAAGGGTTCTTCCCGTTCCAGGTTTTCCGCGCTCTCCAGTGTTTATTGCGCTTCTTCCGCCGATCGGATTGCCTCCGCGTTTGGTTTAGCCGGTCCCAAAACAACTTTTATGACAGCCTGTTCCGCGGGTGGCACGGCGTTGGGCTACGCGCGGGACTTGCTTGCGGGAAATCATGCATCGATAATGCTTGCCGGCGGTGTGGAACCAATGTGCCGCATCACCTACGCGGCTTTCAACGCCCTGCAATCCGTGGAGCCGGATGTGTGTCGTCCATTTGATCGCGACCGGGCCGGGCTTTCTCTGGGCGAGGCGGCGGCGATAATGGTACTGGAGCCTTTGGACGAAGCGTTGGCTAGGGGGGCAAAAATTTACGCCGAAATTTTGGGTTATGGTATTTCCTGCGATTCGTTTCATATGACTGCCCCGGATGAAAAAGCTTCGGGCGCCGTTCGCTGTATGCAGGCCGCTTTAAAAGACGCTGATCTTTCTCTTGACGATATTGATTACATCAACGCGCACGGCACTGCCACGCCGGTTAATGATTTGACAGAGACTAAGGCGATAAAAGAAGTGTTCGGCCGGCGCGCATATAAAATTCCGATAAGCTCCACAAAGTCAATGCACGCGCATACTTTAGGCGCGGCAGGCGCACTGGAAGGTATCGTCAGCGTGCTGGCGCTGCAAAACGGTTTTATTCCTCCCACGATAAATTATTCAAACAGGGATCCGTTATGTGACCTTGATTACGTTACTGAAGGAATGCGCAAAGCAAATTTGCGCGCGGTGCTTTCCAATTCTTTTGCGTTCGGCGGCAATAACACAACTGTCATCTTCGGCAAGTACTCTGAAAGAGGCGCGCGAAATGGCTGATAAATCACGGCGGGATATGAAACAGCGTGTTGTGGTCAGCGGATTGGGTATGGTTACACCTTTGGGTGTAGGAAAAGATGATTTTTGCCATCGGCTTTTTAGAGGAGAGCGCGGCATTGGTGAAATAAAATCATTTGATACTAAAAATTTTACCTCGCATCTCGGCGCGGAAGTGACGAACTTTTCGCCGCGGGATTTTATCTCGGTAAAAAATCTGCGAAGGATGGATAAAATATCGCCGATGGCGGTGGCCGCTTCGCGTCTGGCGCTCGAAGATGCAAAAATTAAAGTCACTGAGGAAAACAGAGATCGTATCGGCATTATTCTGGGTACTGCTTTCGGCGCCACAGATGTAACTGTGCAATTTGCCGAAAATCTGCTGGCGCAGGGCCCGACGGCGGTAAATCCTATTCTCGTGCCCAACACAGTTATGAACGCCCCCGCGGGACATACCTCCATAGAGTTAGGTTTTCGTGGTGTGAACACAACGGTGACGCATTATGCCGTTTCCGCGGAAATTGCCATTGCCTATGCCGCTGCGGAAATTCGTCGCGGTACGGCAGATTTTATTCTTGCCGGTGGTGTGGATATCCTGTCAAAATTTTATTATGAATCGCTTACGCGCTTTCATGCGTTATCACCGGCGGGAGGCGGCACGGAAGGAAGCAGGCCTTTTGATCAGGAGCGCAATGGATTTGTTGCCTCAGAAGGCTGCGGCATAGTGTGCTTGGAAAGCATGGAATCAGTGAGACAACGCGGCAGTGATTATTACTGTGAAATCAAAGGTTTTGGCCTTGGATCATCCATTTGCGGCCCTACCCAGTGGCCGCGTGAATCTGCGGGTATTGAAAAAACAGTTACCCACACTTTGCAAAATTCAGAAATTTCTGCAGCCGAGATAGACGCTGTTTACGCCGCGGCTAATGGAGGCAAAGACCTGGACGCCGCCGAAGCTCGAGCTTACGAAAAATTATTTGCAAAGAACAAAGATAAACCTGCCATAACGGCGATAAAAGGCGCGCTCGGCGAAAGTTTTTCCGGCGGCGGCATGCGCGCCTGCGCGTTGGCATTATCGATAAAAGAAAAAGCGTTGCCGCCGACAGTGGGTTTGGTAAATCCCGTGCTTCCCTTGAATTTTGTTGCGAATAAAAAGCAGGATATAGATATTAAAAATGCTTTGCTTTCCGGCATTTCCTTTGGCGGAACCTACGCCTGTCTGGTTTTTGCCAAACACGGCGAGTTAGGAGAATAGGTAAGTGAATATCGGTGAGTGGATAACAAAGCGGTCAATAATTTATCCGGATAAGCTCTTTCTTGCGGAAAAAAGCAAAAAACTGTCAAACCGTCATTTCAATGAGCAGGTAAATAAAACCGCACATGCGCTTGCCGATTTAGGAATCGCCAAGGGAGACAGAGTGGCCCTTTTGATGTCTAATTGCTCCGAATTTCTGGAAATATTTTTTGCCTGCGCTAAAACAGGAGCGATTCTGGTGCCGCTCAATTTCCGTCTGGCTGTTCCGGAACTTGTATATATTTTAAATGATTCCGAGCCAACGGTATTGATTTACTCTGCGGAATTTTTGGACAAGGTGCAAGAGATAAGAAAAGAGGCGCTTGCCTTAAAAGAGTATATCGGTCACGGCCGGAATCTGATAGAAGGCGATAGAGATTTAGTTGATTTTGTGGAAAATGCTTCCGAAAGAGGAATGCTGCATACGGCGGAGGTCGATCTGCAAGATCCATTGTTTATCATGTATACTTCCGGAACCACAGGTGATCCTAAGGGCGCGGTATTAACGCATCAGAATATCTTGTTCGGCGCGATTCATTCTCTTTTGGGTTACGGCGTCGATCGGTCTTACAAGTCGCTTGTGGTTGCGCCGCTTTTTCATATCGGCGCGCTGGCCGCTTCTGTTACGCCGATTGTTTATGCCGGCGGCAGCATCGTCATCAGTAATTTTTATAACGCCTCCGATGTTCTCAAGAACATTTGCTGGGAAAAAATTAATTATATGTTTGCCGTGCCGGTAATGTTTCAGATGATGGCCGAGGCGCCGGAATGGAAAGAGGCTGATTTATCCCACGTTCATTTTTTTATTTCCGGTGGCGCGCCCATTCCTCTGCCGGTGATTAAAAAATATCAACAAGAGAAAGGCGTAGGTTTTGTTCAGGGTTACGCGCTTACGGAAACCGGACGCCTTACTTCGCTGGATCTGGATAATTCCATAAACAAAGCCGGCTCGGTTGGAAAGGAAGTGTTTCACGTAAATCTGCGTATAGTGGATGAACAGGGCAGAGACCTGCCTTCGAACTCAACCGGAGAAATCATCGTACAGGGCCCCAACGTTTTTGCCGGGTACCGGCGCAAAGGGGGAACAATCGTTTCCGCTTTGAAAAACAGCTGGTTCCATACCGGCGATATGGGGATGCGCGATGATGACGGTTTTATCTATATTGTGGGTAGAAAAGTAGAGATGATTATTTCTTCCGGCGAAAATATTTATCCGGCGGAAGTGGAACGGGTGATCCAGTCGCTGCCGCAGGTTAAGGAAGCGGCGGTGGTGGGAATGCCGGACGAAAAAAGAGGAGAAGTGGTGGCTGCGTTTGTCATTTTGAAAAAAGGGCAGCAGATTTCCGAAGACCAAATAATAGCGTCTTTGACCGATAAGATTGCTAATTATAAAATTCCCAGGAAGATAATCTTCGTTGAAGATTTTCCCCGCAATCAATCGGGAAAGGTGTTGAAAAGAATTTTGAAAAAACGTCTTGAAGAAATTTCATCCTAGGCGTATCCTGCGGCTTCTCTTGCAAAAAATGATAGATGAAATACTCTTAGTGAGAGTGGATGTTCTTTAGAAGACGTATACGATACAATTGATTTGAGCATTTCGCCTGATAATAATTATTGGAAATGGAAATAGTCCCTTACCAGGAAGAGCACATAATTTTTCGCGAAGGCTTTCGCAAATTTCTGGCCAAAGAAATCGTTCCCCACATAGGTCAGTGGGAAGAGGACGGCATCGTGCCGCGCTGGGCGTGGAAGAAGCTGGGTGAGCAGGGCTATCTTTGCACTTCTGTCCCCGCTCAATACGGCGGGCAGGGAGCGGATTTTCTTTTTTCCGCAATTCTGATAGAAGAGATGGCCCGGGCGAATTTTTACGGCCTGTCCGCGCGCCTGCACAGCGATGTGGTCGTGCCTTATATAGTCAAATTTGCCACGGAGGAGCAGAAAAAAAAGTATCTGCCTGGTTGCATTACAGGAGATATACTTATGGCCATTGCGCTGTCGGAGCCGCAGGCCGGCTCTGATGTGGCGGGAATAAAGACAACTGCGGTCGCGGATGGAAATTATTTTATTCTCAACGGGCAGAAAACTTTCATCAGCAACGGTGTCAATTGCGATCTGGTAATTGTGGCGGCCAAAGACCCGCAAGAAAATAATCCCCATGCCGCCTTGGATTTATTTCTGGTGGAGGCAGGCACCCTGGGCTTTGAGAAGGGAAGGATGCTGAAAAAAGTCGGCTGGCGCAGTCAGGATACAGCGGAGCTGTTTTTTGCCGATTGCCGCATTCCCAAAGAAAACCGCTTGGGTGAAAAGGGGACGGGATTTAAAAAATTGATGACTAATTTGCAGCAGGAACGCCTGATTTGCACACTGGGCGCGCAAACAGCTGCTGAGTTCATGCTGGAGGAAACTATACGTTATTGTCGCCAGCGGGAAGTTTTTGGCAAGACTTTAAGCACTTACCAGAACACGCAGTTTGCCCTGGCGGAAATGGCTGCCGAAGTGAGAATCGGCCGGACTTTTATTGACAAATTAATTTTGGAACATTGGCAGAAAAATACGGTAGTTACTGACGTTTCCATGGCGAAATTCTGGATTACCGAAATGGCCTGCCGTGTGGCGGATAGCTGCCTGCAGCTTTTCGGTGGTTATGGTTACTGCGAGGAATACCCGATCGCGCGCGCCTGGCGCGACATTCGGGTCACGCGGATTCTGGCCGGCTCCAACGAAATAATGAAAATAATTGTGGGTAGAGAAATAACAAAATAAATATGTTAAAGAGGAAAAATGAAGTTTAAATTGATTTATCCTAAATGGGAGAAACTGGACAGGCAAACAAGATTCACCCTGCCGCCGCACGGCCCGGTGGTTATGGCCGCGGCGCTGCCTGATTATGTTGATGTGGAATTTATCGATGAAAACGTGCAGGAAATAAATTTTGACGATGCCGTGGATTTTGTCGGCATTTCGATGATGCTTACTGCGCAGATTAAACGCGGCTGGGAAATCGCCGCCGCTTACCGGAACAAAGGGATTAAAGTAATTTTCGGCGGTATCGCCACCATGCTGCACGCGGAAGAAATGCAGGAGCATGCCGACTCCGTGTTTTTGGGAGAAGTCGAGGGAAGATTAGAGCAGGTATTTGATGATTTCAAGCAGGGCAAGTTGAAAAAAGTTTATGACTACATGCTAAATTTCCCGCCCATTGAAAACGTGGGCACCGCCCGGCGCGGCATCCTGAATAAAGATCTGTATAATTATCGCGGCGTGCAGATGGTTGATCTGGTTCATGCCTCGCGCGGCTGCCGGTTCAACTGTTATCCCTGCGCCGTTCGCTTTTTGGGCGGTAGAAAATTTCGGCCCCGTCCCTATGACAAAGTGGTTGAGGAGATGGCGAGCATCGACAACAACCGGCTTTTTGTCGTGGATAATTCCCTCGCGCAGGATAAAGAGTGGGAAATTGGTCTCTTTAAAGAAATGATCCCGCTCAAAAAGAAATGGTGCTGTCATCCTATAGAAGATGACGATAAGGTGCTGGATCTGGCGGCACAGGCGGGCGCGTGGTTTGTTTATCAGGCGATTTTTGACTCCTCCGATTTTATCCGCGATCGCATCAAACGCTATCACGATTACGGCATTGCCGTCGAAGGAAGCATATTGCTGGGGCTGGATTACCACACCGAGGACTATATAAAAAGATGGATGGATTTTTTATTGGACATCGAACTGGATATGGCGGAATTTACCATTCTTACGCCTTTTCCGCATACCAAAACATTTGATGATTTACACAACGCCAAAAGAATTTTTTCTTATGACTGGAGTGATTATACCTGCGGCAAAGTGGTATTTCAGCCCGAAATGATGACGCCGGAAAAGCTCCAGGAGATGTATTATTACTGCTGGGACAGGTTTTACGAAGAAGAGCCGGCCAATTACAAAATGTTCAAAATGCTTAAAAAAGTTATGGATAAAGAGAAGGCGGATGGAACCTATAAGCCGCGCGTGCGCGAGTAGTTTTTTCATCCGGTAACGAAAGGAGAAAAGCAGAATAAATGAGCAAGCAAAAGCTAAAATCCGCCGTGATTATTGACGGCGGCCATGTTAAAATTGATGATATTATTGCCGTCGCGCGTGACGGATTATTTGTGGAGATCAGCAAAAGCGGACGTTTTCTAAAGAGGATGGAATTAACACAAAAAATGCTGATGAAGGCAATAAGCAATGGAGTTGCCGTTTACGGTGTGAATACAGGTTATGGCCGTTCCTGCGGCCGGCGTATACCGGTGGAAACCGCCATGAAAAACGGCACAAATATTTTTCGCTTCCATGGCTGTGGTACGGGCGAGCCGATAGGTATTGAAGAAACTCGCGCGGCGATGTTGTGCCGCATTATTTGTTTGGCGCGCGGTTATTCCGGCGTTTCCCTGGGGCTCCTTAAGCAGATGGCAGACTTTCTTAATAAAGGAATAACCCCCGTGGTGCCGGCGGAAGGATCGGTCGGCGCCTCAGGTGATTTAACGCCGATGTCCTATATCGGCGCCTGTTTGATGGGCGAAAGGGAAGTTTTTTATCAGGGACAGAGAATGGCCACGGCCAGAGCGCTGAAAAAAGCCGGGCTCAAACCATATAAATATCTGCCTAAAGAACCGCTTTCCATGGTCAATGGAACAACAACAATGACGGGAATTGCCGCCATAAATGTGGAGCGGGCGGGGAGGATTTTATCCGCGGCGATTTACGCGACGGCGCTCAGCGTACACGCGGTCAAAGGCAACGCGCATCATTATCATCCTACAATTTCTGAGGCCAAACCTTTTGCGGGACAAGGTTATGTCGCCGGCAAGATTTCCGGCCTTTTAAAGGCGAATGTTTCCGCGCGCTACCTGGAAGACGACGCGCTGGAAGCCCTGCAGGATCCATATTCATTGCGCTGCGCGCCACAGGTAATCGGCGTTTTGCATGACGCGCTTGTCTGGATCAGGAAGTGGGTGGAGGTAGAAGCCAACAGCTCCAACGACAATCCTATTTTTGATCCCGCCACGGGTCAGGTGCTGATGGGCGGTAATTTTTACGGCGGCCATATCGCGTTTGCCATGGACGGACTTAAGGCGGTGCTGGCCTCTGTCGCCGATATGTGCGACCGGCAGGTGATGCTTCTGGTGCACCCCGCGTTTAACCGGGGACTACCCGGCGATCTGGTCGGCATCATCGATAAATCTAACGGTTTGTATCATGGTTTTAAAGCCATGTCGCTGGCGTCTTCCGCGTTGGCGGCGGAAGCCTTGAAATTAACCATGCCGGCGGCTTCCTTTTCCCGTTCCACCGAATCTCATAATCAGGACAAAGTCAGCATGGGCACAATTGCGGCACGGGACGCGGAAAGAGTCTGCACGCTTACGGAACGCGTCTTATCCATTCATCTTATGGCCGCGGCCCAGGCCTGCCATTTAAGAAAAAACATTAATACCCGGCCGCTTTTGGCCAAAACCGCGCAGAAAATATCTTTAGTCAGCAAGCCGCTGGCCGAAGACAGGCCGCTGGATAAGGATATCGAAAAGATGTGCGCGGCAATCAGATATTCTGATTTTTTCAGGTTGTAAAAAATGAAAAACACGCAGAAAAGTTTTGAAGTGAAAATCAGCGTGCCTTTTTTTGATCTGGATCCCATGCAGATCGTCTGGCACGGCAATTATCTGAATTATTTTGAAATCGCGCGCGCGGCGCTTTTCGATCATTACGGAGTTGATCTCTATTCCTATTATGAAAAAAATAGATTAATCTTTCCTATCATCAAAACCTCCACCAAGCATATCCTGCCGCTGCGCCATCGTGATGAAATAATATGCAAAGCCACCCTTATGGATATCAATATTAAAATTATCGTTGATTTTGAAATCAGGCTGGCGGCGAGCGGAAAAGTATGCGCGCGCGGCCGGACGGAACAGGTAACCGTAAAGATTCCGGAGATGGAAACTCTTTTTTCCATACCCGAGGAAATAAAAAAAGCGATGGGGTTTTAAATGGATAAACAGCTGAAGGATTCTTTTGTTATTGGAGCGGAGCGTGTTGCCGCTTGGGCGGATTTGCTCGACGCGATTAACGTTTTTCCCGTCGCTGACGGCGACACCGGCCGCAATTTATCGATCAGCCTTTATCCGCTGCGCGCGGCGGAAGTGGACAGAAAAAAAGTGGTAGAGCAGCTTCTTTTTTCCGCGCGCGGCAACTCCGGCAATATCGCCTCCCGGTTTTTTTCGTCTTTTTATATGGTGGATTCCATATCTGATCTTGCGGTGAGAGCCAAGGAAGGAGCTCAGGGTGCCTGGAGGGCTGTTTCTGATCCCTGCGCGGGAACAATGCTGAGCCTGTTCGACGCTTTAGCCGAAGTTTTGCCCGCGACTGGGCCTTTAGCGGATAAAGAAGCGGTAAGAAAAATTTTGCATCGTTTGGAAAAGGCGGTACATGAAACAAGAGAGACGCTTCCCAAGCTGAGGGAGGCGCAGGTGGTGGATGCCGGCGCCTTGGGCATGTATATTTTCTTTGAAGGATTATTTTATTCGCTGGCTGGAATCTCGAATCATTACCGACCGGTGACGGAAATATTTAAAGATAGCCTGCGCATTTCCTCTTCTTTCCGCGAGGAAATGGAGAATGGTTACTGCGTGGATTTTGTCGTCGAGGCAAAAAATTATTCTCCAGAAAAACTGGCGGAAATAACCAAAGGGCAGGACAACGCGGTGATTATACCGGAAGGCAATGTTTATAAAATACACCTGCACACGGAAAATGCGGAAAAAGTAAAAGGACAGGTTGCCGGTTTGGGCAGCATGCTGCACTGGGAAGAAGATAATCTGGGCGCGCAAATAAAGGAATTTATGAACGCGAGTGCTGGCCAAAAGCTGAACATTATGACCGACGCGGCTGGCTCTGTAACCAGGGCTGATGCGAAAAAATACGGCATCACGCTGCTCAACAGCTATCTGGCGGTGGGTGATAAATGCATGCCGGAAACTTACTATCAGCCGGAGGAATTATACGGCCCGATGCGCCAGGGAATAAAAGTTTCGACGTCGCAGGCTTCGGTTTATGAGCGGCATCAATTTTACCAGGCTGCCATGGCGCGTTTTGAAAAGGTTTTGTATTTATGCGTAGGCTCGGTTTTTACCGGAAATTACAATGTGGCCATGGATTGGAAAAAAGCTCATGATAAAGAAAACAGATTTTTTATCATTGATACGGGCGCGGCTTCCGGCAGATTAGGTCTCATCGCGCTGGCGGCGGCGCGCTATCTGGCGCAGACAAGCGATATGGAAAAAACTCACGCCTTCGCTCAAAAAGCAATCAGCACGTGTGAAGAGTATGTATTTCTGGACAAGCTGCAGTACCTGGCCGCGGGCGGCCGTCTTTCCAAGACCAGTGCTTTTTTCGGTGATATGCTGAAAATGAAGCCGGTGATATCTCCCCAACCGGAGGGAGCCAAGAAGATGGGCGTGGTAAGAAATCAGGCCGATCAACTGAAAATGGCGCAGGAGA
>JBFYYA010000168.1:0-2654 GCA_041310245.1 Syntrophaceae bacterium
GCCCGGCAGCGTAAAGGAATTCATCGAGGCGTTGGAACCGCTCACCGGCGGCAAACAGCTTCCCGCACTGGGGTTTATTATCCAGTGCGGTTTTCCCGAAACCGCGCATCTGCGCTTTGTGGCCAGGTATTGCGAAAAACTTACCCACCGGCTCGGCTGCCGCAGTCTGGGCTGCATTCTGAAAGGCGGCTGCGAAGGGCTTGATGTTCAGCCGGATTTTCTTACCGCCAAATACTACTTGGCGTTCCATGCCATCGGCCTTCACTTCGGCAAGACGGGCAATTTTGACGAAACCCTTCTTAAAAAACTTGCCCACCCGGAACACCTGAAAGTGGAAAATATGCTTCAGCTCATTCCCTTTATCAACCAGGGGTTATGGGACGCGCAAATGGAAAAAAACGGTGTGCTGGATAAGAGCTTTGACCGGCCTCTGCTGCCTTAAAAATCAGGCTGGCTATTCCCTAATACGTTTTTTTAGTTCTTTAATCAGGCTGTTGAGAACATCGCCCGCGTCGGCCACCATGGCGACATCGGCCATTTTCATCATCGTGGCCTGCGGGTTTTTATTGATCGCGACAATAAAATCCGCCTCGCCCAGTCCCGCCGTGTGCTGAATCGCGCCGCTGATGCCGAAGGAAAAAAGAATTTTCGGTTTGATGTGCTTTCCCGCCTGGCCGACCAGCGCGTCATGATCCGCCCAGCCCGCGTAGACAACAGGCCGCGTCGCCCCGACTCCGCCGCCTAAAATTCTGGCCAGTTCGTGAAGTTTGGCAAAATTATTTTTATTACCCATACCGCGGCCGCCGCAGACAATCACCTGCGCGTTTTCGATGGAATGTTCTTTTTCCGCGCAACGTTCATACTCGATAAGCCGTACGCGCGGTTCGGGCAAATCCTTCATCAATGGCAATCGCTCCACCTGCGCTTTGCGGCTGTTGTCATGCGGGATTTCCTTAAACGTTCCGGGACGGACGGTAGCCATCTGCGGGCGGTGATATTCGGTGACGATTTCCGCCAGCATGTTGCCGCCGAAAGAAGGCGCGATCTGTACCAGCAGTCCCTCCGGGCTAATTTCCAAGCCAACGCAATCGGCGGACAGGCCGGTTTTTAAACGCTTGGCGAGACGCGGAGCAAATTCACGGCCGAAATCCGTCGCGCCGATTAAAATTATTTCCGGATCACGCTCGCGGGCCAGATTTTCCATAATCACCAGATATTGCTCCGTGCTGTAACTTTTGAGCGCCGGATCATCGATGGCCAGAATCCTGTCCGCGCCGTGCGCCGTGTATTCCATAATCCATTCGTTAATTTCATGGCCGAAGACCAGAGCGCACACTTCCGCGTTGATGGCTTTGGCCAGATCCATCGCCTTGGAAATAAGCTGCAGCGTTACCCTGTTCTGATAGTAATTACGGTAATCGCCGAAGACCCAGATGCTTTTCTTTTTATTTCCCACGCGTGCGTTCTTTCCCTTCAATCGATTTGCCGATTACCGTGCTGATTTTTCTTTCGTACTTATTGAGAAATTCGTTGACTACATTCACCGCGACACCGGTAAAATACTCGTTTTCTTTTTGCGTCTTGCGCAAAAACACCCGGCGGACTTTCGTGCGCGAGCCTTCCTTCTGGACATCCGCGGCGGCAATACCCAACGCCGCGGCATCCAGAACTTTAATCTGATTTTCGCCAAAGGCGCTTTGCAGGCCGCCCAAACCGACATAACGCGGCAGATAATTTTCCATGGACACGGTCACGAGCGCGGGGCATTTCATCTCCAGCGTCTCGCGGAAATTATCCACGATACGCCGCACGCGCAGCGTCCTGCTGTTAACTTCAATTTTTTCCGCGTAAGCCGCCGCGGGCAGATTCATTCTTTCCGCTAATTGCGGGCCTACCTGCGCCGTTTCGCTGTCCGCGGTAAACGCGCCGCACAAAATCAGATCCGCCTTATCGCATTGTTTATTTATCGCCTGCGCGAGAATCCAGGATGTCGCGTAAGTGTCGGAGCCGGCCAGAATTTTATCACAGATTAAAATTGTGCTGTCAGCGCCCATCGCCAGCGCCTCATAAAGAACTTCTTTGGCCGCGGGAGGCCCCATTGTGATAACCGTAATATGCGCGGAATATTTTTCTTTTATTTGCAACGCCGCTTCGAGAGCGTGCTTGCAGGCGGGATTCATCATGCCCGGCGCGAGATCACGCCTGAGTGTGCCGGTTTTTTCATCCCACGGAAGTTCCGTCACCATGGGAACCTGTTTTATGCAAACGACAAGTTTTAACATGAAATCCTACAGTGTCAGTTTTGACAGCACCGCCCGCGCAATGACCATGCGCTGAATTTCGCTCGTGCCTTCATAAATTTCCGTTACTTTAGCGTCGCGGAAATATCTTTCCACGTCATATTCCTTGCTGTAACCGTAACCGCCGTGAATCTGCACGGCCAGTGATGTTGTCTTGGACGCAAGCGTACTGCAATAAAGTTTTGCCATCGCCGCTTCGCAGCTGTAAGGCTCGCCCGCGTCTTTTAGCTCGCAGGCGCGGTATAAAAGCAGGCGCGCCGCCGCCTGCTCGGTCGCCATATCGGCAATATAATTTTGAATGGTCTGCAGCGAGGCAATCGGCTTTTTAAACTGCTGTCTTTCCTTGGCGTATTT
>JBFYYA010000169.1:0-5350 GCA_041310245.1 Syntrophaceae bacterium
AATTTTGTTTGAATCAGGCCGATGATTTCAGCATTCGGTGGAATATCCGACATGGAATGGCCGTAATGCACAAAACGAACCTTGCCGGATTTATCAATCAGCATCTGCGCGGGGAGTCTCCCCAGCTTGAAAAGTTTTACTTCCTGGCCGTATAATTTTAAAACCTTGTGTTCAGGATCGGGCAGGCCGATAAACGGTAAATTTTCCTTTGTCCAGTATTCCCGAAAAGCTTCGGGCTTCTCCGGTCCGGCAACGATGATTTCCGTATCCAGTTTTACAAATCGCTGATAATCCCGGCGCAACTGCGCCATGTGCGCGCGGCAGAAAGGTCAGAAAAAACCGCGATTAAAAACCACCAGAACATTCTTTTTATTGCGAAAATCGGCAAGGGAAACGCTTTTGCCGGTGAAGTCGGTCAGGGTAAAATCCGGCGCCGGTGTGTTTAGTTCTACTCGGGACATGATTTGTGCACTCCTGTAAAAATAATTGAGATAAATATACTAATAATGGTTATACAGTTCAAGCTTTAAAAAGACCGAAGGCTTAAGGCCAAAGACCGAAGGTTAGACCAAAAAGAATTGTGGAAAAATTTTAAACTAAAAAATTTCTTTAGAAAAAGATGTTGTAAAAATAATGCCGGCAGATTATTAATAAGCAGTTTATAATCTGTTGAGGATTTTTTTGGCAAACAAACCAACCACTACTCATGACATTTTTTCCCGCGAGGCGTATCCACGCGGCCTGTATCGCTGGATTCCTCTTCTCGTTGTATTGCGTGATTACAAAGCGGCATGGCTGGGACGGGATATAGTAGCTGGTCTGGTGCTGACGGCGATGCTTGTACCCGTGGGCATGGGTTACGCGCAGGCGGCGGGAATGCCGGCAATTTACGGATTGTACGCCACTATTGTTCCGCTTATCGCTTACGCGGTATTCGGGCCGAGCCGCATTATGATTTTGGGTCCTGATTCGGCTTTAGCCGCGTTAATTGCCGCGACGATTTTACCGCTGGCCGCGGGCGATGAAAGCAAGGCCGTGGCGCTTGCGGGTATGCTGGCTATTCTTACAGGCTTCTTATGTGTCGCGGCGGGAGTGGCACGATTCGGTTTTATTACCGAACTTCTTTCCAAGCCGATCCGTTACGGTTATCTCAATGGCATCGCGCTGACGGTAATTATTAGTCAGCTGCCGAAAGTTTTCGGATTCTCCGTAAACGGCAGTTCTTTCTTGCAGGAAATCAGGTTGCTTGCCGAAGGCATATTCAGCGGTCAAATAAACTGGACGGCTTTCGCCATCGGTTTTTTCTGTTTGGTTGTTATTTTCGGCTGTCGGCGCTGGTTTTCCCGAATCCCGGGCATTTTGATTGCTGTGATCGTGACGACAATTGCCGTCACGTATTTTGAGCTTTCTGCTACAGCGGGCATTGCTGTTGTTGGCGCGATGCCGCAAGGGTTGCCCGTGTTTCAGATTCCGAACGTTTCGTATGCCGAATTAGGTTATCTTTTTGCAGGAGCCGTGGCCGTCGCGCTTGTTTCTTTTGCCGATATGAGCACGCTGTCGCATGCCTTTGCTTTGCGCGGCGGTTATGAAGTGGACAGCAATCAGGAGAGTATCGCCCTGGGCGCGGCCAATATCGCGGCCGGATTTTTTCAGGGTTTTCCCATCACCAGCAGCGCCTCGCGCACGCCGGTGGCCGAATCAGCCGGAGCCAAAACGCAAATCACCGGCGTAGTCGGCGCTTTATGCATCGCGCTTTTGCTGATATTTGCTCCTTCTCTTCTGAAAAATCTTCCCCAGGCGGCGTTGGGCGCTATCGTCATTTTTGCCTGCATCAGACTGGCGGAAATAAAGGGTGTTGCGCGTCTGTACAAATTGCGCCGTGGCGAATTTGTGCTGTCCCTTGTTTGTTTTTCAGGCGTTTTGTTATTGGGGGTAATTAAAGGAATTTTTATTGCGGTAGGAATTGCCTTGTTTGCTTTTATCTGGCGGGCATGGAAACCTTATAATGCCGTGCTGGGTCAT
Organism: Syntrophaceae bacterium; assembly: GCA_041310245.1. Lineage (GTDB taxonomy): Bacteria > Desulfobacterota > Syntrophia > Syntrophales > Smithellaceae > UBA4810. The sequence continues at coordinate 2,023 of JBFYYA010000169.1, forward strand.
GTTGACGGTCTGAAAAGTTATCATGATATTACGCGTCATCCGGAGGCGCGGCTGATTGACGGCCTGGTGCTTTTCCGTTGGGACGCGCCGCTGTTTTTTGCCAACGCGGAAACTTTCCGTGATCAGGTTCTGCGCGCGGTGGCACAGGCGCCGACGCCGACCAGATGGGTAGTGGTCACGGCGGAGCCGATTACCGATGTGGATATTACCGCCGCCGATATGCTTGAGGATCTCGATGGAAAACTACATGCTGCCGGCATAGAATTGTGTTTCGCGGAAATGAAAGATCCGGTGAAGGACACGCTCAAATGTTACGGTCTTTTTGCCAGATTCGGCACGGATACTTTTTTTCCGACCATCGAGCATGCCGTGGAGCGTTATATCGAAATCTATGGTACAAAGAAAACAGATGTAAAAAAACAATGATAAAAAACAAGATTCAAAATAAAAGAGTTTCTTGAAATGAAAAAAGTTGTTTATCACGGTATCCGCGATATCAGGGTGGAAGATAAGCCGGAAGAAAATCAGGGCAGGGGAGAAGTCAAAATCAAAATAAAATACTGCGGCATCTGCGGATCGGATCTGCATGAATATGAATCAAACCAGGCTGGAACTTGTTGTCGGAAAACACCGCCAGAATATTTTTATTTAATGGGAAACCCCTTGCCGCTGAAATCATCAAGGTAAAATACCGACGCTCCTGTATTGCTGCTCCTTCAGGACGTCATTTGTTTATTGCGACAATGCGGTATTTGCTTTATGTCCAGAGATCTTTTGCCGCCTGGTCGAGCCCTAACTCGATAAGTTTTTCTTTTTTTGGTTTACCGCTCTCCCAGTCCCAGCTACTCACTTCATAAAATTCCTTCAGCATGAGGTCCATATCAGGTTCCATTCCCGCGGTTGCTCCTTCTTTAAGTGCCTGCCGGGCAATCTTCGGCAGTTTGTCGTCTTGTCTGGTGACGCCAAGTTTGTTGTTGATTGCTCTCTTTAGGTTGAAGGAACGTTCTCCGAAAGTCAGCAGGTCTATAGTGCCGAACTCAGCGCCGGTAATAGCGTTTAATGCGCGCGCGATCATTCCGGCGGTCATGGGGGAAAATTGACAAAGAGTGAAGCTGTTGTAAAGTTCACAAAAATGAAGCGATTTTGCCGTCAGCGCGCCCTTTTGTGCGGGGTTATTCTTGTCAGAAAAAGTTATTCCTAATTCCTGGGCGGATTCATTTCCCGGGGCATCAAGGTGATAAAAAGCGCCTTTCAGGTGGCAGGCGCCTCGGGGGCCGACCGCGTAAGATAAGGCAGCGCCTTGATAAGCGCGCGAATCGTGCATCGGGAATTCCAGTCCCTTCACATGAGCTGCCTCCTCGGGATCTGCTCCCAGAGCCGCGGCCATCTCTTTAACACCCTTGGATAAGATAACTCCAATGCCTTCCTGTTTAATAATCATGTCCAACAGTTTGAGAATAACTTCTGAATCCCCCCATTTGATTTCCATGCCTGCCTTTTCTTTGGTGATAATTCCTTTTTCATACAGATACATGGCAAAGGCGATGGATACGCCGGCGGATATCGTATCAATTCCGTGAGCATTACATAAGTGATTGGCTCTGACCACGGAGTCAATATCAAAATTCATGCAGAGGGGGCCAAAAGCGGCAACGGTTTCGTATTCAGGCCCGTCAACTTTTTTAATATCTTCGCTGAAATCTTTAATAACCCTGCCGCAGCCGATGAGGCACCCGGTGCACGAGTAATTTGTCATGGTGTAGCGCTTTCTGAACGCGGGGCCGTGAAGTTTTTCCACGGGGAAAATACTTTTTGTAAAATATTTTGTGGGCACATCGCCCAAGCGCATTCCCAAATCAATATACATATTCGTTCCGTATAATTTATATGCATTAGTGTTAGGATAATTTCTGATGCAGTCACGAGCTTCTTCGATTAGGGATTTCAGCGTATGGCTGTCGGCAATTTCCGCTTTCAGATTTCCGGATACGGTTACGGCTTTGAGGTTTTTTGAGCCCATAAGCGCTCCCAAACCGCATCTTCCGGCGGTTCGGCCTTCATCGTTCATTATGCCGGCGTATTTTATTAATTTTTCTCCTCCCGCGCCGATACAGGCAGTCGAATTTTTTTCGCCTGCTTCTTTGTCGATTATCTCCTGCGTCTGATAGGAATCCTTGCCCCAAAGATGAGAGGCGTCTTTAATTTCCGCCTTGCCTGCCTTCATCAATAAATAAACAGGTGTATCCGCTCTGCCGGTTATAATTATTCCGTCATAACCGGTGCCTTTAAGGCGCATGGGAAAGCTACCTGCCGTTGTTGCTTCACCCCAGAGTCCGCTTCCTGGAGCGATGCCGCAAATAGCCGCTCTGCTAACCATGGGAATGCCGGAGCCGACAAAAGGCCCGGTGGCAAATACCAGCGGATTTTCCGGAGCCAGCGGGTTCATGGCAGGTTTTACGTAATTATATATAATGCTCGCGGCCAAGGTTGAACCCCCGACATATTTTTTTAAATCATCATCGCTAACCGTAAAATCTTCAATTTTTTTGTTTGTCAGGTTCACCTGCAAAAATTTACCGAAGTATCCCTTCATGAAATCACCTCCAAATGTCTGAAGCCATGTCCAGCAATTTACCCTCATAGGCGCACGTAAAGACGTCCATCAGCTGCGCGCGTGTCAAATCAAACCAGCCAAAGTAGAAAGCCGGATCGGTGGGAGTCTGGTCCAGGATAAAATCAAGGTTTTTTTCAAAATCGCTTTTGGAAACACCCGCCTCTTTCAGGCTAACGGCCAGATGAAGCTCAGCCATTAGTCCGCGGATCTTATTGATGAGATTAGACAGGCTTTTTGCGTCGGAGTCAGCGTCTCTGGCGCCCAGCACATTGCATATTTCCAGATAACGATCGGTCGCTTTTGAATATACCTGAAGCTCGTATGGGATAAACAGCAGGACCATGGCTCCGTGATGAATATGATACAAACCGCCTATTGTGTGCCCCAAGGCGTGTGAAATTCCTGAGCCGACATTGCTGAGGGGTATTCCCGCCATCATTGCCGCCTGCTGCATTTTGATTCGGGGCATGAGGTCGTTGCCGTCCCTGTATGCCCGGGGAAGCCATTCAAAAACCATTTTTATGGTTTTCAGAGCGATAGCCTGATTCATCTCGTCAGATCGCGGGGCCATGAAGCCGTCAATGGCGTGGGCTAGCGCGTCTCCTCCGGTCCCCGCGGTGAGTTGCGGCGGCATGCCAACAGTTAGTGTCGGGTCAAGCAGGGCGAAGTCAGGAACAAGCTCGGGCAGCGCACCGCCTACCCCTAATTTTACTC
>JBFYYA010000170.1:0-4036 GCA_041310245.1 Syntrophaceae bacterium
GCACAGCGTCCTTTCGGCGGCGGGGGTTTTCCGCGAACGTGTTTTTCCGCAGATGTTACCGGCCATTCTCTTTTGAACACTTTATATGAACGCGCCGTTTATAAAAAAGTAAAAATTTATCCGGAGTGGTTTGTAACCGAGCTTTGCGTGGAAGACGGCCAGTGCCATGGAGTAATTGTTCTGGATATTAAATCAGGCGAACTCATCCCGGTGCGCGCCAAGGTCACGGTTTTCGGCACCGGCGGTTACGGCAGAGTTTATCGTAATTCAACCAACGCGCTGATTAACACGGGCAGCGGCATCGGCATGGCGTATAAGGCCGGTGTGCCTCTTAAAGATATGGAGTTTGTCCAGTTTCACCCCACCACGCTTATCGGCACGAATATTCTGACGACGGAAGGCTGCCGCGGTGAAGGAGGCTATCTTTTAAACAATAAGGGCGAAAGATTCATGGAAAAATACGCGCCCACAGCCATGGAACTTGCTCCGCGTGACATTGTATCGCGCTGTATCATGACAGAAATGGAAGAAGGACGAGGCTTTGAACATCCTCTGGGCACCTACATTGAACTGGATTTGAGGCATTTGGGAAAAAAGAAGATTATCGAGCGGCTGCCCGGCATCCGCAGTATCTGTATCGACTTTATCGGCATTGATCCGGTTAAAAAACCTATTCCCATAATGCCTTCGCAGCATTATTCCATGGGCGGAATTGATGTTAACGAAAAAGGCGCGTCTCCAATCAAAGGGTTTTATGCCGCGGGCGAATGCGCCTGCGTCAGCGTTCACGGCGCCAACCGCCTGGGCGGAAATTCTCTGCTCGATACCATTGTTTTCGGGAAACTGGCGGCTCGGGCTATCGAAGAAGAGCTTCCAAAAGATAAGCTCAATCCTAAAGAAAAACCGTTGCTGACTTTGAAAACACAAGTCGAAAAGAAGATTAACAGTCTTACTCAAGCCGGTGGAGAACGTCCCTATAAGCTAGCGGCGGATTTAGGCGCAGTAATGAGTGAAAAAGTCGGTGTTTTCCGTACTAAAAAGGAAATTGCTCAAGCGTTAGATGAGGTCAAAAAAATCAAAGAAAGATATAAAAACGTGAGTGTTTCCTCCCCTGACCCGCATATGAATTACGAACTGCATAATGCCATAGAGCTCGAATATATGCTGGAAGTCGCGCATACGATTGTTCTCGGCGCGCTGTTGCGTGAAGAGAGCCGCGGCGCACATTTCCGGCGCGACTTCCCCAAAAGAAACGATAAAAAATGGCTCAAACACACCATCGCCAGGATGGGTAAAAAAGGCGAGCCTCTCATTTCTTATAAACAAGTTAAGATTACCAACTATCAACCAATGGAGAGAAAATATTGATCAGCGATACTTATACTTTCAAAATTCTGCGTTATGACGCGCAAGAACCGGAAAAAGAACCTTATTTCGCGTCATATAAAATTAAAGTTATCCCCGGCCTGACTGTTTTGGCTATGCTTTTGCGCATACGGGATGAAATTGACGGCACTTTATCCTTTAGGTCATCGTGCCGTTCTGCAATTTGCGGCTCGTGCGCGATGGTTATCAATGGTAAAATTGATCTCGCCTGCCGCACGCAGGTTGCTGTTTTCGAGACGGACACGATAATTCTGGAGCCTCTTCCCAACTTTGAAGTCATTAAAGATCTTGTCGTGGATATGACTCCTTTCTGGCAGATGTATGAAAAAATCGAACCTTATCTGATACGCAAAAGCGCTAATCCGAAAAAAGAAATTAAGCAGAGTGAAAAAGACAGAAAAAAGATTGACCAGTTTGTCAATTGCATTCTTTGCGCCTGCTGTTACGGCGCCTGCCCGGTTTTAAACAGAGACGGCAATTACGCCGGCCCCGCGGCCATGGCCAAGCTGCAGAGATTTTCGCTTGATTCCCGCGATGAACGCTCGCCTGAATCACTGGAAGCTTTTAACAGTGAACACGGCGTCTGGGGATGCGATACGGTTTTCCGCTGTATAGAAGCCTGCCCCAAAGACGTGCGACCGACAGACGGCATCGTGGGCTTGAGAAAAACGCTTCTCAAAAACAAAGCTAAAGATATCTGGAGGTCCCTCAAGAGATGAAGCTTAAATATTCCCTCATCACGCGCCGGCAGTTTTTAAACACGCTTTTCGGCGGTTCGCTTTTGGTTTTTTTTTCCGGCGCTATATATACCCTTTTGAAATTCGCTTTCCCTACTTTGGGAAAAGAGCCGGAATTTGTTGTTTTGGATAAAAATGAATTTGTAAATCTTGCCCCTAATTCCACCAAGTCATTTGCCTGGGGCGGCGTTCTGGGGCTCTTTTTAAAAAGAGAAGACGGAACAATGGCGGCTTTCAAAGGCGTCTGCACACATATGGAATGCAACGTCGCTTACCGCCCGGAAGAGAAAAAATTCTACTGCGCATGTCATCAGGGCTGGTTTAATGATCAGGGCGCGAACATCGAAGGGCCTCCTCCAAAACCGCTGGAGAATTTTGAAATACTGGAAACAGGCGAAAAAATAATCATCGCCAGGAAGGGAGCTAAAGTTGATCTGGCCAAAGTTTAAAAACTGGTTTCAAGAACGCTACGATACTAATGAACTGAAAAAAATCGCCAAAAGCAAACTTGTGCCCAGGCATCGTTACGATATTTTGTATTATACCGGCGGCATCACGCTTTTTCTTTTTGTTTTGCAGTTCATCACGGGAATGATTCTGGCTTTTTATTATGTTCCGCACGTTGATTACGCTTACGAAAGCATTATCGAGATAGTCACTAAAATCAATATGGGCTGGTTCTTCCGCTCTTTTCATCATTGGGGAGCGCAGCTTTGCATTGTTTTTGTTTTTATCCATCTTTTCGGCACACTGCTAGTTAAATCCTACCGCAAACCGCGTGAATTTATCTGGGTTACCGGTTTTATCCTGCTGGTTATCTCTATTTTCTTCGGCCTCTCCGGTTACCTGATGCTTTGGGATGAACGCGCCTTTGCCGCGGTGCGGGTCGCCACAGGAGGAGCCGGCAGCTTTCCCATTATCGGAGATTTTATAAAAATATTTTTAAGAGGCGGTACGGAAGTCGGCGGCGACACCATTACCCGTTTTTACGCTTTCCATGTAGCCATTCTGCCGGTTTTATCGCTGCTGCTTATCGGCCTTCATGTTCTTTTAGTGCAGTATCACGGCATGAGCGTGCCTTTATCCATGGAAAATAAACAAAAGACGGGCGAACCTTTCTTTCCCAATGTTTTCTACAAAGACATGATGATTTGGCTTTTAGTGCTGGGCGTGGTCGCTACACTGGCGGTAATGCTGCCGCCGGAAATAGGCCTGAAGGCTGATCCGCTGGCACCACCGCCGGAAGGAATTAAACCTGAGTGGTATTTTCTTTTTATGATGGAGACGCTTGAACTTTTCCCCGGCACAATTTACGTCTTTAACGGCGAAACCATCGCCATTATCTGCGTAACCATCGGGATTTTATTCTTCTTTTTGATTCCGTTTCTGGATAGAAAGTCCAACCGTGGTCAGAAAAGCCATTTATTTACGATTATTGCCGTTATTTACCTGATTTTTTTTATAACCATGACCACTATAGGCTTTTTGAGTTAGGAGCATTTATGAATAAGATAATTTCGTCTGTCATTGCGAGCGCAGCGAAGCAATCTCTATTCTTGTCATTGCGAGCTCACGTAGTGAGTCGCTTGCCCGGCGTATCCAGCATTCGCCGGAGTTCCTGCCGGGTGGCAATCTCTATATTGTCATTCCTTTCCTCTGCCATTGCGAATTCTCTTGGCCGGATGAAGCAATCTCTATTCTTGTCATTCCAAAACATCACCTTGTCATTCCGGCGAAAGCCGGAATCCAGAATTTTCTTGTCATTGCGAGGTCACGCAGTGACCGCGGCAATCTCTTTTTTCTTCACCCTCCCCTGCCTTGCCTTTGCCGAAGAAAAAATCCCCGTTTTCCCGACCACACCGGTTGAGGCCTATACTGTGTATGGAAGCCTCGCTCTTTTCTGGCTGGCCATC
>JBFYYA010000171.1:0-4346 GCA_041310245.1 Syntrophaceae bacterium
AGATTAATCTCTACGGCTGGCGCCATTTGCCGTCATCTCCTTTTTCCATGTCGATATACTCCGGCTGGGGCGCGTTTTCTCTTTTATGTCGAACGATAAACTGATTCGCCAGCCAGCTGACAATGCTGATAATCAGCGCGCCCAGAAAAGCGGCCATAAAGCCCTTAACCTCGAAGCCGCGAATCAGGTAGGCGACAAGCTTCAGCAGAAAAGCGTTGAGGAAGAAAGTAAAAATTCCCAGCGTCAAAATATTTAAAGGCAGGGTGAGAATAATCAGCACCGGCTTGATGAACGTATTGATTAAGCCCAGAATGGCCGCGGCAAAAATCGCCGTTAAAACAGATTCCACCCTGATGCCGGGCACCAGCCAGGAGGCCAGCAATATCGCCGCCGTGATAATCAGCCAGCGCGTGATAATGAACATTTTCGCTCCTTAAATCACCTGTCCGTAACCTTCTAATAATCGACGGTAACCATGTCCTTCGATTGGAAAAATACCCAAGCGATGCTGACACCGCCCATGAGAGATGTTTCTCTTTTCACCAGCGGGCTGTCTTCGATCACCGCACCCTGCAAAAAATCGGCACTGACAAAAGCATTAATTCTCAATCTTTTATATACCTTGCTCAGTCCCACGGTAAGAGTTGTGCCGCTGTAGCCACCCTTAGCGTTATAGGCAGGCCGCCAAAGCGTGGCGTAAGCCAGCTCCACTGTGTAGAAATAATCATGATAGCCATTATCGGCAAAAATTGGGCCTACGGAAACTCCCAGGTTTAAACCCGTGCCGGGGATAACATCGCCTTTTTCCAAATTGAGCCGCGGGCTGATTATCCATCCTTCGTAAGTTACTGATTTAAAATCCGTGGAAAATACTGCGCGCACGGGCAGATTGACTTTTACCGCAAATTTATTTTCATGGTTTTTCCAGATAGTTATGTCCAGTGCCGGTCCGATCTCAAAGGACGGATCCAGATCCTCCATGCCGGCGCGCGCGTCATTCTTGTCACGGTCCACCGGAACAGAGCCGTAAAAACTGACATCCAGCAAAACACGGTCGGTTTTAAAGATTTTTCCGGAAATCGTCTGGCGATCCACCTTTATAATATCGCCGCGATAAACAAAGTAAGGATACGGCAGCGCGTAAACCCGGCCTTCGTTAGAACCGCGGTAATCAGGAATGTAAATCGCGCCCACCCCAAAGCCTATTTCCCAAACCGGCTTTTGCTCCTGCGCCAAAACCACAGAAGACAAGGAAAAAAGAAAAGATGCAAAAACGACCATTATCATCCGACGCTGTTTCATATTCTCACCTCACAAATCAAACGCGCGTAAAATATTAATTTCCGCTACAGGTTATTTATCAAATGGAACAAACTGTTCCTTTTTTGCGGCGCAGACAGGGCATTCATCAGGCAGAGTGCCATCTGCAACATATCCGCAGACCTTGCATACGTAATAATTTGTTTCTCTTTCTTCCATAAAGTGCGACATGGCCCGCTTGTAGAGTTTGGCGTGCGTCTCTTCCACGTCTTTGCTCTGGCTGAACTGCAAAAGAGCTTCTTTGTCACCCGCCTCTTCCGCGAGCTTCACAAACTTATCATAAGCCACTTCTGCCACCTGTTTTTCCGATTCAAAACTGGCCGCCAGGTTTTCTTCGGTACTTTTTATTTCTCGGAGAACGCGCAGGGCGCGCGCGCCGTGAATCTCTTCCGAAAAAGCGATAACATTAAAAAGTTTGGCCATCTGTTTATATCCTTCGGCCTCGGCCTTCTGCGCGTACACTCTCAGGCGCAGGGCGGCTTTGGCTTCCCCCACATACGCCTGATTCAGAGCATTACGAATTTTTTCGTCCATGCCTATCCCCCTTATGAGTTTGTTATGTGGATATTAACCGGTTACTCCGGCGCGAATTCGTCTTTGGACGCGCCACAAACAGGGCATACCCAATCAGCGGACAAATCCTCAAAAGCCGTACCTTTCGCTATACCTCCATCCGGATCACCCTTATCAGGGTCATACACATAACCGCATATCGCGCAAACATACTTTTTCATTTCATCCTCCTGATTTTTATTTCAACTGGAAGCCAGTTTCTTTTTCAATTCCGCCGCTATTGTTTTTCCCAATTCCTGACACATTTCCAGCGCGCCTTTGTTCGGCGCGTTTCTGATGGAAAGCGCGGGAGCCGCCACCTCCACTTTCATTTCCTTTAATATCGCTTCGAGATCGCGCACGCCTTCTCCGCTCCAGCCGAAAGATCCAAAAGCCGCGCCGATCAGATTAGCGGGCTTCAGACCTTTGAGATAAGTCATCGTATCGGCCATCTGCGGCAGCACATTATTATTGAGAGTGGAAGTGCCAACCACCAAAGCTCCCGCTTCCAACACCTCGTATGCCGCCTGGCTGCGGTGAAAGTGGTTCATCGAAAGAATGCTGGTTTTCACGCCGGCTTCCGCCAGTGATTCACTGATGGCTCTGGCCATCTTTTCGGTGGAATGCCACATTGTCGCGTAAAGCACAACGGCTTTATTGACAGGTTTTTGCGCCGCCCATTTTTTATAAAGCTCGATAATCCATCCGATATGCTGCCGCCAGATCGGCCCGTGGTCGGGAGCGATTATTTTTAATTTCCATCCCGTCGCTATAACTTTTTCCAGCGTTTTTAAAACAATAGCTGAGTAAGGCAAAACGATGTTTGCGTAATAAGTGGCCGCTTCGAACTCCAGCGTGTGCTGAGGAAGTTCGTCATCAAAACGCTCCAGCGTCGCCAGATGCATGCCGAATGCGTCCTGAGAGAATAAAAGCTCTTCTTCAGCAAGATAAGTGAACATGGAATCCGGCCAGTGAATCATGCGCGTTTCCATAAAAGTCAGATTCACGTTGCCCAAACTCAAAGTTTCCCCGTCTTTGACCGCGATGATTTCATGCTGGTCGTGATAAAGCTCCTTAAGTGTTTTCATGCCGATGGCCGAAGCAAAGACTTTATCCGGCTTGACGAGGTCGATTACTTCGGTAAGACAGCCGGAATGATCCATTTCCGCGTGGTTGGATATAATGTATTTTATTTTAGCCGGATCAATTACGGATCTGATGCGGGAGAGCATTTCATCCTTAAACGGCGCTTTGACCGTATCAATCAAGGTGACATCATCGGCCATAATCAGATAGGCGTTGTAGGTGCTGCCTTCAGGCGTCGTGTAGCCGTGAAAATCGCGGATGCCCCAGTCAATGGCGCCGACCCAGTAGACATTTTCCGTAACTTTTATTGCGGAATAAACATTTTCCATTTTTTCACCTCAAAATTGGCATCGTGGGTTAATGTATTTACTAATTTCTTTGCGTCACCTGGCAGTTTAAACCATTTTCACGCCCGCGTCAAAAGCCATAAGGTTTGCACCGCGTTTATCCGCCACGACGTTCTTGTTTATTTCTTTTTCAAAAGCGCGCCGGTCAATCGGCAGCAATGCCGTTTTCGCCAGCGCACCGATCATTACAATGTTGCTCAAAACCGGATTGCCCATTTCCATCGCGATGGATGTGGCGTCAATCATCCAGCTTTTTGCTGTAAGCTTGGCAAAAATATTTTTTATTTTTTCCTCGTCAGGATAGTCATAATCACCGGTGATGACGCCAATGGGATAGACCACACGGTTGTTGGATAAAACGGCGACCCGCGGATTGCCCCAACGCGATAAAACACGCAGTGCTTCGGAAGGCTCCAGGGCGACAATAATATCCGCCTGCCCCAGCGGTATCTGCGGACTCCATGCTGATTTTTTGGAGACGCGCAAATGGCTCATTACTGAACCACCACGTTGCGACATGCCGAAGGTCTCGCCAATAGTCACGTAAAAACCTTTTGCCACGAGCATTCCCGCCAAAACGCGCGAAGCCATGACATTGCCCTGTCCGCCGACGCCTGTTATGACAATATTTGTGGGGTCTTTGGCTAAAAGATTTTTCAACTTGCGGCCACCTCCGTTTTTACAATCGCGTTTTGTGGGCAAATCGCGGCGCAGAAGCCGCAACCGGCGCAGATTACTTCATCCACCACGGCTTTCTTTTTTGTCTTATCCCAGATGAGCGCCGGGCAGCGGAAAATTCTGGTACATAAACGATTACAGCCGCAGGCATCACCTAGGCATAACTCATCGCTTACCTTTACATCATATTGCTTTTTACCTTTTTTCTCGGGACTGAGCGCGCAGATCTGTTTCAGAATCAAAACTTTCAGATTGCCTTTCTCTTCTAGAAAAGCGCTGATTTTTTTTGTTGTCGTCGCTAAGTCAAAAGGATCGCTCACTTCAACTTTTGCCCCGATAGCTTCACAGATTTTGCCGATATCC
>JBFYYA010000172.1:0-7848 GCA_041310245.1 Syntrophaceae bacterium
AAAGAATGAAGATTGACCCGGCGATGGCCAGTAATCCCTTAATCGCCTCCGTCATGGATATTCTTGGTTTGCTTATTTATTTTTTCGTGGCGGCGCTGGTTCTGCGTGGTGTATCGTAAAAAAATAATATTTTAAAAAATATAATTAATAATAATATTCTGGATAACTTTACAGGATAAATTGAAGGAAAGCTTCACGGAACCCGATGAATCCAGCACCTTTGTCATACGGTGTAGAGACTGTGTCATAATGTCTTTGCGAGGAAGTGTAACGACCGAAGCAATCTCTTATCCATTTGATATTATAGAGATTGCCGCGCTCCCTGCGGGAGCTCGCAATGACAAATGATGGATGATGGTGACACAGGTGTCGTAGGCCGGTATCCAGTATTATAAAGTATTTCCTGGATTCCAGCTGGATGTTTACCCCGCGTATGCGGGGCCAGAATGACGTAAAAAGGATTTGTGCAAAGCTCTCGGAAGATAAAAGGTGATAGGTGTCAATTAACTTTAAAATAGATAAGATTCCGGTTGTCTTGATTTATAATATCAATCCGGAATGGGCCAAAGAAGAAAAAGAAGAAACGGTTAAATTATCTGAACAGCTTGGTGAGGCGCTTGAAGGTGTTGGCCATCCCACTGTGTGTGTGGCGATTGAAGATCAAAATATTGAAAGCAGATTGTCCGGTTTTAATCCAAACGAGTATTTAATATTTAATTGGTGTGAATCTCTGCCGGGTGTGGCGCACAGCGAATGGATCGTGGCGGCAAAGCTGGAAAAAATGGGCTTTACTTTTACCGGCGCAGATTCCGGCGCTCTAAAATTGTCACAGGATAAGCATCTGGTCAAAAAGATGCTCAAAGACGCGGGTGTTCCGACTCCGGAATGGTTATTGTTGGATGCTTCCGAAGAGTTTGACTGGAAGCAATATCCCGCTATCGTTAAGCCTGTTTATGAGCATTGTTCCGAAGGCATTGATTCCGGATCGGTAGTGCTGTCGCTTGAGGAAGCGCGCGCGCGAGTAAATATTATTTTAGAAAAATATAAGCAACCGGTATTGCTGGAAGATTTTATTGACGGCAGAGAGTTTCGTATCGCGATATGGGGAAATGATGAATTGGAGATATTGCCGGTTGTGGAAATGGAATATTCGCATTTCAAAAATGTGAAAGACCGCATTTGCGGCTATGACGCGAAATTCATATCAGGAAGCGAGCATTATGAAAAAATAGAAACATTGCTCCCCGCGCCTTTAAGCGAAAAAGAGTTAAGTTCTATAGAAAAAATATGCAAGAAAGCTTACCGTGTAACAGGGTGTCGCGACTACGCCCGCCTAGATGTCCGTTGCCGGGACAAAATATTTTATGTTCTCGACGTTAATCCCAACGCGGATATAAGCGAGGACGCTTCCATGGCCTGCGCGGCTCAAAACGCAGGCTTTAGTTATGGCGAAATGGGCAGTCGTATTGTCCGCATTGCCGCTAAACGCAATAGCTTATGGAACAAATCAAGATAAGTAATTGTCTGTAATTACAACATTAAAATATGATGTGTCCGGAAAATTGTCAGGAGGTATTTCGCCTTGACACGCAATAACGATAGTGGTAATGACTTCAGCACTTTAGCTATATGTCGGGGCGTGGCGCAGTCTGGTAGCGTATCTGAATGGGGTTCAGAGGGTCGGAGGTTCAAATCCTCTCGCCCCGACCATTAAAAACAAAAACTGGTAATCGAAATTCCACATTTTTTTCAATTCTTTGTGACACAGTTTATTATTTCCGCCGTAATTAAAATTTAAGATTTAAATCAGTAATTATTAATATCATTCGATTGATAATTATAGTATGTATAACAACGTTATTAATTAAATTATGAAGGATGATTATGCGTAGAATTATCGTTTGCGTTTTTCTTGTATTAACCTTTCTTTGTGCCTGTTCAGAAAGTAACCAAACCCCACTGTATTGGTTAGATAAGGCAAAGGCGTTAAATTATAGTAATCAGAAAAAGGCTATCAAATATTTGAACAAAGCTATTAAACTTCAGCCAGATTACGCCGATGCTTATAACGAACGAGGAATTGCTTTTACTCAACTTGGCCAGAAACAGGAAGCCATAGAAGACTTTAATAAAGCCATAAGCTTAAATCCACAAGATGCGAATTTTTACAACAACAGGGGGATTGTTTACTTTCAGCTCGGTCAGTATCAGCGCACCATCGATGATTATAATGTAGTTATTCGTCTGAAGCCGGACAATGCCAACGCCTACAACAACAGAGGGCTTTCTTATTTACAGCTGAGAAATAAAAAACTCGGCTGTCGTGATTTACAAAAGGCATGTAGATTGAAACAATGCGTGTTGCTAGAATCCGCTAAAAGCAAGGGCATATGTCGCTGATTATTGGATATCGCTTTATTTCCATTAAAAATCTTCGATTAATTTAATAATATTAAAATATTGTTTCAGATCGACCGGCTTGGTTATGCGCCAGTTTGCCTGGATATTGTAGGCGTTGGTAATATCCTGCTGCGCTTCAAAAACGGTTAAGATTGTAACGGAAATATTTTTATTGCATTGTGCGGGATAATCAAATAAACAACTGCAAACAAGCCTTTTATTTTTATTTGTGTCTGATAGATGTGTCATAATCCGCGTTGACAATTTAACAAGTAGTGCATATAACTCGAAAAATCCAAAGCGAGAGTGGCGGAATTGGCAGACGCACTGGACTTAGGATCCAGCCCGCCTTAGCGGATAGGGGTTCAAATCCCCTCTCTCGCACCAATAAAAGAATCAGGTAAGGAGATATTATCGTGAGCCAAATGTCGTTTAAAATGGAAGATCTAAGTCCGGTAAAGAAAAAATTGTCTTTTGAAGTTCCCTGGGAGAAAGTAAAAACCGAACTGGATTCAGTATATCGGGACATCAGCAAAAAAGCGAAAATTAATGGTTTTCGTCAGGGCAAAATTCCGCGAAACGTCTTGGAATCTTACTTTAAAGAGAATGCCCATACGGAAACAATCAATAATCTGGTTAATAAGTATTACTGGCAGGCATTGGATGAAAATAAAATTGTCGCGCTTTCCAGGCCGGAAATCAACGAAGAGGGAATTAAAGAAAACGCCGCTTTTTCATTTTCCGCTTCTTTTGAGACAGAGCCGGTTTTCGAGCCGCAGGGATACACGTCGATGGAATTGGAAAGGGAAAAAATTGTTGTCACCGAAAGTGATATCGAAAAGAAGCTTGAAGAAATAAGACAAATGTTCGCGACAATGGAGGAAGTGACTGAAAATCGAAAAATTCAAAAAGGCGATTTTGTGGTTATAGATTTTACCGGTAGTTTCGAAGGAGAAAAGCCAGCGGAAATGAAAGCCGATAATTATTTGCTGGAAATCGGATCGCAAAGGTTCATCCCCGGTTTTGAAGAACAATTGATCGGTATGAATAAAGGAGAGGAAAAAACAATCAAAGTCACTTTCCCGGAAGATTATCAGGAAAAAAAATACGCCGGCAAAGAAGTATCTTTTGATGTTTCCGTGAAAGCTCTAAAAGAAAAAAAGCTGCCCGCGCTGGATGAAAATTTTGTCAAAAATTTCGATAAATATAATTCTCTGGAGGAAATGAAAGCTGATTTGACAAAATCACTGGAAGAAGAAGCTAAACGTCTTTCGGAAACTAATCTGCAAAATAAAATCGCGGAAAAATTACTGCAGGTGAATGAATTTGAAGCACCCTCATCTCTTGTGGAGAGACAGATTTACTATATGATGGCGGATATGAGAAGAAGAATGAGTTCCGCCGGCATGGACGATAAAAGCGCGACTGAACTTTGCCTAAATATGCACGATCAGTTTAAAGATGAGGCGGCAAAAGAGGTTAAATCCTTTCTTTTATTGAAGAAAATAGCCGAAAAGGAGAAAATTAGCGTCGAAGATGCTGACGCGGATGAGCATATCAGGCAATTAGCCTCAAAGTATCAAAAAGATTACGAATTAATACGAAAAGCTTATGAAGATGAGGAAAAAAAGGAGAATCTGAAGCTGGAATTGAAGCAAAAAAAGGTATTTGACTTTATTGCACAAAATGCCAATATTAAAGACATAGAAAAGCAGGGATTGCTCGAGGCGGAGGTCAAAAAGTGAATTTAATTCCAATGGTAGTGGAGCAAGACGGCCGTGGTGAAAGGGCTTTTGACATATATTCAAGGCTCCTGAAAGATCGAATTATCTTTTTGGGGACGGCCATCGATGACAGTGTGGCCAATCTTGTGGTCGCGCAGATGCTTTATCTGGAATCGGAAGACCCGGATAAAGAAATATTTTTTTACCTGAATTCTCCGGGAGGCCAAGTAAGCTCCGGGCTGGCTATTTATGATACAATGCAATACATTAAGGCTCCGATATCGACAGTTTGCATGGGACAGGCTGCCAGTATGGCGGCGGTTTTGCTCGCGGCAGGGAAAAAAGGTAAGAGATTCGCGTTGCCGCACGCGAGGATTTTAATCCATCAGCCGCTGGGCGGATTCCAGGGGCAGGCGACCGATATCGATATACAGGCAAAGGAGATATTGAGATTAAAAGATGAGTTAAACAGAATATTATCTCAATTGACGGGAAAACCGCTGTCCAAAATAATTAACGACACCGAAAGAGACTATTTCATGAATAGTGAACAGGCAACAGAATATGGTATAATCGATGAAATAATAAGCCGTAAGCCGGTTTTAGCTGCAGGAAGTTCCAAATAAGGAGAATTAAGTGATTAAAAAAGGAAAAGATGACCGGAGTGGACAAGGAGTTCTTTTCTGTTCGTTTTGCGGCAAAATGCAAAGCGAAGTGAGAAAATTAGTCGCTGGCCCCACAGCTTATATCTGCGATGAATGTATTGAGCTTTGCCGCTATATTATAGAGGAAGAAGGAGATAAGGCCGCGGCAAAAGACTCTCAAGGTGGTTTGCTCCAGCCTAAAGAAATAAAAGCATATCTGGATCAGTACGTTATCGGTCAGGACAAAACGAAGAAAATTCTTTCGGTTGCCGTTTATAATCATTACAAAAGATTGCTTTCCGGCGTGGATTCTGACGGAATTGAAATTCAGAAAAGTAATGTCCTTTTAATCGGCCCCACCGGTTCCGGCAAAACTTTGATGGCGAAAACGCTGGCAAAGTTTCTAAATGTGCCGTTTACCATTGCTGACGCGACTACTCTAACTGAAGCCGGTTACGTGGGAGAAGATGTAGAAAATATCATTTTGAGTTTGCTGCAAAATGCCGATTATGATGTCGCCCGGGCGTCAAGAGGTATTGTTTATATTGATGAAATAGATAAAATCGCGAAAAGATCGGGCAATCCCTCCATCACCAGAGACGTTTCCGGAGAAGGGGTGCAGCAGGCGCTGTTGAAAATAATGGAAGGAACCATGGCTAATATTCCTCCCAAAGGAGGAAGAAAGCATCCGCAGCAGGAATTCATTCAGGTGGATACGACAAATATATTGTTTATTTGCGGCGGAGCGTTCAATGATTTGGAAAATATCATTTCCAAACGTCTTGGCGTCAACGCGGTAGGTTTCGGCGCGGAGATAAAGAGCAAAAAGGAAAGAAGATCCGGTGAATTGCTGGCTGAAACCAGATCAGAAGATTTATTGAAATTTGGATTAATCCCGGAATTTATCGGCCGCCTGCCGGTTATCGCGACATTAGATGATCTGGATGAAGGGACGTTAATCCGAATTTTAGTGGAACCTAAAGACGCGATTATCAAACAATACAAAAAATTGTTTGCTTTGGAAAATGTTAATTTAAAATTCACCGACGGAGCGTTGCGCGCGGTCGCCAAGTCATCGATGGAAAGAAAATCGGGCGCGCGCGGGCTGCGTTCAATTTTAGAAAATACCATGCTGGAAGTCATGTATGATATTCCGTCTCAGCAAGACATTAAAGAGTGTGTTATCAGTGAAGAAGTAGTTTTAAAAAAAGAAAGACCGATTTTAATTTACGAATCAAAATCGGAATCAGCGTAAAATTATAGGAAATTTATGTTTGACGAAAAAGACAATTCAGAAACAGAAAAAACGATAGCGATCCCTCTTTTGCCGTTGAGAGATGTGGTTGTTTTTCCGCACATGATAGTTCCGCTTTTTGTGGGGCGTGAGAAATCCATCTCCGCTCTGGAATCAGCGATGAAATATGAAAAGGGCATTTTTATGGTGGCCCAGAAAAACGCCAAAAAAGACGATCCGGCGCAGGAAGATATATACAATATTGGCACCATCGGAATTATTATACAGCTTTTGCGTTTACCAGATGGAACGGTAAAGGTTCTGGTAGAAGGCAAAAAGCGCGGTACAATAAAAGAATATTTGCCTAATAATGATTTTTTCCTCGTCAAGGTACAGGAGATTGACGATATAGATGACCAGGATGACGTTAAAAAACAGGCGCTGATGCGCAGCATCAAGGAATCTTTTGAACTATATCTTAAGCTTAGTAAAAAAGTTCATCTGGAAATGATGGGCACTATTACCGCGATAGAAGACCCATCAAAGCTGGCCGATGTGGTCATCACTCATATCAACGTAAAATTAGAAGACAAACAAAAAATTATTGAAATATTCAGTATAGGCGAGCGCCTGGAAGCGATTTATTCTCTCTTGCTTTCAGAAATCGAAATCCTTCAGGTGGAGGAAAAAATTAAGCGCCGCGTCAAAAAGCAGATGGAAAAAACGCAAAAGGATTATTACCTTAATGAACAGATGCGCGCTATCCAGAAGGAAATGGGAGAAAAAGATGATTTCCGTAATGAAATCGCCGATTTGGAAAAAAGATTAAAGCAGAAGAAAATGTCCGAGGAAGCGACGAAAAAAGTCCGTCAGGAAATAAAGAAACTGCAGATGATGGCACCCATGTCCGCTGAAGCAACGGTTGTCAGAAATTATATCGACTGGATTCTGGATATGCCCTGGGCGGACAAAACAGAAAATAAATATTCGCTGAAAGAATCGGAAACGATACTCGAAGAAGACCATTACGGTTTAAAGAAAGTTAAGGAACGCATCATTGAATATCTGGCCGTGCAGTCTTTGGTGGAAAAAAATAAAGGTCCTATTCTGTGCTTGGTTGGTCCTCCGGGTGTAGGTAAAACATCGATTGCCAAATCCGTGGCCAGGGCGACAAATAGAAAGTTTGTTCGTATTTCTCTAGGTGGTGTTCGTGACGAAGCCGAAATTCGCGGCCATAGGCGCACTTATATCGGGGCCATGCCGGGAAAAATAATTCAATCTTTAAAAAAAGCCGGTTCGAATAATCCGGTGTTCTGTCTGGATGAAGTGGATAAATTAAGTTCCGATTTCCGCGGTGATCCGTCTTCCGCGCTATTGGAAGTTCTGGATCCGGAACAAAATTTCGCTTTTAATGATAACTATCTGGATTTGGATTACGACTTGTCGGATATTATGTTTATCACGACGGCGAATGTTTTGCAGACCATACCGGCGCCGCTGCAGGATAGAATGGAAGTAATCAGAATTGCCGGTTATACTGAACAGGAAAAACTGCAAATCGCGCAGAAGTTCCTTGTCGCGAAAGAAATGGAAGCAAATGGTCTGAAGCCGGAGAATATCGAATTCACCCGTGGGGCTATTTTACGGATTATCCGCCAATACACACGAGAAGCGGGAGTCCGGAATTTAGAGAGGGAAATTGCCTCCATCTGCCGCAAAGTTGCCAAAGAAATTGTCGGTAACGGCAAAAAAGATAAAAAGATAACTATAACCTCGAATTCCGTGCAAAAGTACCTGAGCGTTCCCAAATACCGTCATGGAGAAACAGAAGCAAAGAGCCAGGTGG
>JBFYYA010000173.1:0-2500 GCA_041310245.1 Syntrophaceae bacterium
GCCACCATGTCCGAAGGAATTTTTATTGCCGGCGTTTGCCAGAGCCCCAAAGACATCCCCGACACAGTGGCGCAGGCCAACGGGGCGGCGGCGGAAGCTTTGACTATTGTTTCCAGAGAAAAAATGGAGCTCGAGGCCACAACGGCGATGGTTAATCCTGCTTCATGCTGCGGTTGCCAGAACTGCGTGCGCGTGTGTCCTTACGGAGCCCCGTCGTTTAATTATGACAAAGGTGTGTCCGAAATCAACGAAGCGCTGTGTAAAGGCTGCGGTCTGTGCGCTTCTGTTTGCCCGACCTCGGCGATTATCGCGCGGCATTTTACTAATGAGCAGGTGCTGGCGGAGATCGAAGGCCTTATGGAGTTCTAGCATTACGTTCTTGTCATCGCGAGGCGCATGGCGACGCGGCGATCTCTTAAATATTTAGATTGCTTCGCTTCGCTCGCAATGACAATTTAAAATTGGAATAAGGATTTCGGAAGAAAGGTTTTTTATGTCATTTGAACCGAAAATACTGGGCATCGCCTGTAACTGGTGTACTTATACCGGCGCGGATTTGGCAGGGACAACCCGCCTGCATTATCCGCAGAATCTCCGGGTGGTTCGGGTGATGTGCTCCAGCCGAATTAATCCTTCTTTTATCTTCCGTGCGTTTCAGCTCGGCGCGGACGGTGTGCTGGTAGGCGGTTGTCATCCCGGCGACTGCCACTATAACACGGGAAACCTTTACGCCAGAAGAAGACTGGCGGTGACGAAAAAAATACTGGAGTTTGCGGGATTGGAGCCGGGAAGATTCCGTGTGGAGTGGATTTCCGCTTCGGAAGGCAATAAGTTCGCGGAAGTGGTGCAGGAATTTACCGCGAAGATAAAAGAGCTTGGCCCTCAGCAAAAGCTAAAGATAGAACAGCTTCAGGAGAAGGCATGACTGATTTCAGGCACATAGAAGACAACTTAAAAAATGAAGCAAAAAGATTGCTGGAAGCAGGCGAAGTAGCCGTGGTGCTGGCTTACGGCAGGGGCTATGATGAAAAGCATCCCATGCCTTTTGCCGCAAAAACCGTTGCTGATGTTGAGAGTCTCGTCTTTAACGAATATTGTAATTTTAATATGGCGCGCTATTTAATGCGTTATCCATCGGGAACGAAAATAGCGATTGCCGCCAAAGCGGCGGATAGCCGCGCGATTATTCAGTTGGTTCAGGAAGAAAAAGTCCGGCGCGAAGATTTGGTTATTCTGGGCATTCCCGCGTACGGCATGAAAAATCAAAAAACAGGCGAAGTTATCGATAGCAAGACAACCGGTGGACTGCATAATCCGGTTATTTATGATATTTTGTTGGGTGAAGAAATTCATGGCCAAAAAATTGTCTCGCCTTATGAAGTTCTGGCCGAATACGAGGCGATGGACAAGGAAGAGCGCTGGGCTTTTTGGAAGAAAGAATTTGATAAATGCATTCGCTGTTACGCTTGCCGCAAGGCCTGCCCGATGTGCTATTGCGATCCTTGTTTTATCGATCAGAATAAACCACGCTGGGCGGATAAGGCGCCGCAGTCACCCGGCAATATGATGTATCATCTGACAAGGTTTCATCACTTGGCTGGCCGCTGTATAGATTGCGGTGAATGTTCACGCGCCTGTCCCGTGGACATTCCTTTGTATCTCTTCCATAAGGAAGTAGCCAAGGAGTGCGAGGAAATGTTTGGCCAGGCGGCGGGGATGAAACTGGAGGATAAGCCGGTGCTGGTTGATTTCCGTGTTGAGGATTCCGATAAGATTCTGGAGTAAGGAGAGGTTTGTGCTGAAAAAAATTTCCATAAATAAAATATCCGAGCTGGCCGCCGCGTTAATGGACAAAGGATTGCTGCTGGCGCCGGTGAAGGAAATCTCCGGCCACAATTTTGCGGAAATTAAGGATCCAAAGCAGGTTGATCTGGATTTTCATAACACAATAGCCAGCCCTAAATCGGTCTTTTTCCCCCACAAAGAAGATTTTATAAAATACGAAACAGGCAAGCCCATTGATGCCGCTTCTGAGGTCGCGTTGAATCTGCCGCTGACATTTCTTTTTGGTGTGCGGCCGTGTGACGTGAAAAGCTTCTCAATAATGGATATACATTTTAACGCGTCGGGAATCACCGACCCCTACTGGAAACAAAGAAGAGAAGCGGCGGTAATTTTTGGTTACGCCTTTGATCTGGAAAAGTCCGCCCATCCGGAGGAATTTTACCAGACGCTGGGCATTGGCGCGGCTGATCCTGAAGGCTCTGATGTCTTCATGGTTAAAAAGGGAGGCGATCTGCTGCTTAATGGCGTTACCCCGAAAGGCGAAAAACTTCTTGCTGAGCTGAAAATGCTCAATGATGGTAAGGCAGCTGATAGAAAATACTTTGATGAATATGTTAAAAAAGGGCGTGAGCATAAAACACGCAGCATGTGCCTGGAGCCGGAAGCAGTTACCAGAAAGCTGGAAGACCTTTTTTATAATACTGATTTTTGGACC
>JBFYYA010000174.1:0-3555 GCA_041310245.1 Syntrophaceae bacterium
GAGAATCGCCGCGCTTAAAAACGAGCTGGAAGATAACCAGCGGCATATCCAGCAATTAGTTGACGCGGACAAACAAATCAACAGCGGCATGGAAGAAAAGAAATCTCTATATATCGATATCGTAACGGACAAAGCCAAGTTTAAAAATATGATATCAATCCTGGCCAAGAATATTGAAGATTTTAAAAGACGCCAGGAGCGGGAAATTCGAGAAATAGACGAAGCCAAAAAGAAACAGGCCGATCTAACAGGTAAGCTCCAATCACTGGAACAATCTCTCGCTCAGGCATCAGAAGAACTAAGCCGGCTCGAAGAAAAGCGGCACAGCGTTCATAGCTCTCTTGAACAAACAAAAGAAAATTTGCAGCTTTCCGAAGCAATCATTTCACAGGCAAAAGAAGAAATCGGCTCTAAAGCTTCGCGCCTGAATTCTCTCAAAGAATTTCAGGAATCGTTTAAGTGGGGAAACGAAGGCGTTCGGTCGGTTATTGAAACGCAGGAAGGCCGGGATAAGTTCCACGGTGTTGTCGCCGATCACATCAGCGTGCCGCGCGAATATGAAACAGCCGTCGAAGCGGTGTTGGGAGAAAAGCTGCATTACGTAATCGCCAAAAGCCAGGAAGACGGTGTCTGGGCGATTGACTATCTTAAAAATTATCAGCTGGGACGCGGCAGTTTTATGCCGCAGCAAATAAGAAATCATAACGATAAACTTTCCTCCGGTGTAATTCCCCAGGAAGCGGAGCCGTTACTGCAGAAGGTCAGTGTAAGCGATGATTTCCGCCCAATTGCCGAATGTCTTTTAAGTAACGCTTTTCTTGTTTCTTCAATTGAAGACGGCCTCTCGCTCTGGAGAAAAAACGGTTTCTACGGAACGCTGGTTACGCGTGAGGGAGACATCGTCAGCCCTCAGGGCGTGGTCAGCGGCGGCAGCGGCGCGGCGGTGGAAAAAAGCATTCTTTCCACAAAAAGGGAAATTACGGAACTGGAAGAAGAAGTAGCGTCACTGGGCGTCAAACTTCAGGAGCAGGTATCGCAAAAAGAAAAGCTTGCCCTGAATCTTACCCGCCAGGAAGAAGAAACCACACAGATTAAAGCGGGAATGCACGCGCTCGAAATAGACATCAACGGCAGAAAAAAAGATCAGGAACGTTTTAGCGATGAAATAAATAACACAAAACAAAGGCTTGCCGCCCTGGAATTCAATCTGGAAACAATCAAGGCAGAAGAATCCGAGGCTGTTGAAAAAATTGAATTTTTTAACACGGATATCTCCAAAAAAGAACAAGAAGAGCTCCAGATAAGCCGGATTATTTCTGATTTTACCGACAAAAGAGATCGCTCTCGCGCGACAATCGAAGAGCGAGAGCGCGCCTTAACCGGCAAAAAGATAGAATTAGCCGCGCTTGAAGAAAAAAGAGAGGCGGATCTGCGGGCGCTGGCCAGACTCCAAAACGATATCAACACTATCGTAAATGAAATCAATGCAAAAGAAGAAGAAATTACCACATGCGACAGGCAAATTTCTGAACTAACAGCCTCTATTGAAACTGAGGCGGCAAGCCTGAAAGAATTTTACGGAAATTTAGAAAGCCAGGAAACTGCCCTAAATGAACAAAAAGCCGGGCAAAGCAGTATTGAGGAAAGCCTCAAATCCAAAGACAATGAACTTAGAGAAGTCAAAAAGAAGCTTGATGATCACCGCCAGAAAAGCACAGAGATGGAAATTCTCTGCCGCGAAACAGTGCTTAACGCGGAAAATTTAGTTCGCTCGATAACAGAAAAATACAACGTCGACTGGGAAGGCATGTTTTCCGTGTTTACTAAAGTTGACGAGGAAAAAATCGCGTATCTTAACGAGTCACTGGAAAAAGACAGACAGACGGTAAATAATTTCGGCGAGGTCAACCTTTTGGCCATCAGCGAGTTTGAAGAACTAGATACACGCTATAAGTTTTTATCCGAGCAAATCGCGGATTTAAATTCTTCACTCAACACGTTACAAAGAACAATCACGCGCATCAACAAAATTTCCCGCACGCGATTCGCTGATACTTTTGCCGCGATCAACGACTGCTTTAAAGAAGTTTTCGCCCATATTTTCCCGGGGGGCCGCGGCCAACTTCTTTTAACCGACGAGAACGATTTGCTGGAAACCGGTGTGGATATTGATATCCAGATTCCCGGAAAAAAAGCTCAAAGCGTGAGCCTGCTGTCCGGCGGAGAAAAATCACTGGCGGCTGTCGCCCTGATTTTCTCCATTTTAATGTACCGTCCCTCGCCGTTTTTGGTTCTGGACGAAGTTGACGCCGCGCTTGATGACGCCAATACAAATCTCTTTAACAACCTGATCAAGGATGTTTCCCAAAAATCGCAGGTTGTCATGATTACGCATAATAAAACCACCATGGAAGTCGCGGATACTTTGTTTGGTGTCACCATGCAGAAAAGCGGCATATCTTCTCTGGTATCGGTAAATCTCAATTAATCCTTTCTTTACTTGTGCGGAAAAACTCGCTATTAAAGACAAAAAAGCAAAGAAGTGTTTTTGTTATGGGACAAAACGGTTTTTTTAAAAAACTAAAGGCCGGGTTAACCAGAACGCGTGACGCGCTGGCAAAAAATCTCGATTCCCTGCTTTTAGGGGAAAAAGTTCTGGATAAAGAGCTTTTTGAACAACTCGAAGAGCTGTTAATTGGCGCTGATCTGGGGCCTCAGTTCGCGCTTGAATTAATTTACGATGTAAAAGAAAAAATCAAGCGTCAGGAACTGGGCAACGCCATACAAATTAAAAAAGTTCTGCGTGAATACATGGCCGCTATATTGCGTAAAGCTCAGGGCAATTTAAACATAACGCCTGGCGCTCCTTATGTGATCATGGTTGTGGGTGTTAACGGCAGCGGCAAAACCACAACCATCGGCAAACTGGCGCGTGTGTTGCGCGGCGCCGGACACGAGGTTACGCTGGTCGCGGCTGATACTTTCCGGGCGGCGGCCATTGAGCAACTGGAAATCTGGGGGCAGCGGGCGGATGCTCCGGTTATACGTCAAAAAATGAATGCCGATCCGGCCGCCGTGGTTTTTGACGCGTTAGGAAAAATCAGCAGCGGTTATACAGGCGTAATGCTTATCGATACCGCCGGCCGCCTGCACACCAAAGTCAATTTAATGGAAGAACTAAAAAAAATAAAAAGAGTTATCGGCGGCAAGTTACCCGGCGCGCCTCAGGAGACTTTACTTGTTCTGGACGCGACAACCGGACAAAACGCCCTGATTCAGGCAAAAATTTTCAAGGAAGAAATAGGAGCCAGCGGAATTGTTTTGACAAAATTAGACGGAACATCCAAGGGCGGCGTGGTTGTCCGCATCGTCAACGAACTAGGCCTTCCGGTGCGTTATATCGGCGTTGGTGAGGGCTTGGATGATTTGCGCGAATTTGTGAGCGATGATTTTGTCGCGGCACTTCTTGATTAAATTTTTAGATACGCGCGGCATTTATTATGAACAAAATATTTGCCATTGGCGACATTCACGGCTGCCTCGATAAGCTCGAAG